>JACMKL010000811.1 GCA_014380105.1 Candidatus Melainabacteria bacterium | reverse complement strand
TATTGACGTGGCCACGCAGGGCAAGAGCCTCGGGAAGACATCAACATCACTTTTCGGCGGCAAGAAAGTTCAAGTAGCCACTAATCTGGACAAAGAAGGCTTTGAGACCTTACTGCTCTCAATTTTCAAGACTCGCTGAAACCAAACTGGTCGAACACCTACCGGTTTCCACACCCTCCGAAAAGCCAGTTCCCGCTCTGAGTAAGTTTTTGGCGAATTTTTACAGAGGAACCATTGCTCAACCATTGCGTCAGTTCTGAGGTTAGTAGAAACCTTGACGGTAAATGGAACTACTCTGAGAAATAACGTCAGTACTAGTCTTCAGGATAGCTAAATTAGCTCTGAGGAAATTGGGTCAGGTGGGCAATGGTATCAATACATGATTGTGACAAAGAGCTAATCCATATTCCGCAGGCTATCCAGCCACATGGATATATGCTGGTTTTGGATATCGTAAATTTTGGCATTCTCAATGTTAGCGAAAATTTTTCAGAAATCACTGGCGAGCCAGCAGAAAAACTTCTAGGTAAGTCATTTGATAATTTATTTGGCTTTGCTGTGGCAAACAATCTCAAACGACGTGTCAGTAAAGAAGGTCGTCTGTTGATGCTGATTTCAGCAGACCCCAGCCAATTTTTAAAAAACAAATTCAATTGCTTTGTTCAAACAATTGAAGACAGGCTCATTCTTGAGTTTGAAGAAAATAACGATGTTACTGAGCCATCGAGCGAGCAGACAAAAATTCTCACTGACGCAGTTGCCAACTTTGGACAAGTGAAAACTATCGAAGAATTGCTCACTCTCATTCCAGACGAAATTCGCAAATTGACCGGATTCGGACGGGTCATGCTGTATCAATTTGACCAAACATGGAATGGCGAAGTTGTATCCGAGTCTCTGGCAAATGGAATGGACCCATTCATGCACCATCACTTTCCAGCGGAAGATATTCCGGCACCAGCGCGAGAATTGTATTTAAAAAATACGATCAGATCTATTTCTGACTCACACTACAAACCAGTCGCACTGCTCGGAGATTCCGAATCTCCGCTCGATATGACCTACTGTTCTCTGCGCAGTGTTTCTGCAATTCATACTGAATATTTGCGTAACATGAATGTACGCGCCAGCATGAGTATTTCAATTATATGCAATGGCAAACTCTGGGGATTGATTGCATGCCACCATCGATATCCGAAAATAGTCAGATACTGGTTGCGTTCTTACTGTGAAGTGCTGGGCAAATTGATCTCTCTTCGTATAAGCAATTACGAAGATGGGGAAGAAAGAAATCTCAAGCAACAGTTGCAGTCAATTTTGATTGATGTTCGAAAAGTCTCTAATCGGACCGCACTGTCCGAACATTTAGTGAAATATGCCGAGCCTATGTTGTCACTTTTAGATGCGCAAGGTATGGCAGTAGTTAACCAGGGTCAAGTTTCGAGCTCTGGTAAAAAGCCCGATCATGCTGCGATTGTCACTTACGATAAATGGCTGAATAATCCTGAAAACAGAGAACTTTCAATCGAAGAAAATTTGAGAAGCAAATATCAATCTGAAGATATGGTTGCGAATGCAAGCGGCATTATTTCAATGCGTTTCCCTAAGCACGATTTCAGTCTGCATTTTTTCAGACCGGAATTCGTTCGCTCCCTGACCTGGGCAGGCGACCCGAGCCGTTCTCTGATTGTCGATCATATAACCGGATTACATCCGCGCAAATCGTTTGAAACTTTCAAACAAACACTCCGAGAACACGGTGCGCCGTGGAAGGTCCGGCAAATTTTCCTCGCTCAAATTCTGTTCGATTCGATGAGACTTATACTTTATCGACTGCAAAAGCAAGACAAAGCCAACGCCAGTATTCTCTTGGAGGCTACGCCAGTCCAATCGAAAGTAGATTCAGACTTGAGATTGCTACTAAATTTTGTAGCCACGCAGGATGATGAGTTGCACACGCAAATCGAACAATTCGTGGAGACGCATGATGGGCAGGCTTTGCTGGAAGAACCTGCAGCAGAAACAAGCGAGCGAAAATAATCATGGTTTACCCCGCTTGACTTCGAGCGATAACGACATTACTCTTCAGATAGCTCGCAAGGGCTTTTACTAGATCAACAATTCAAATTGCCTGCGCTCACAATTCGGTGAGCAATAGGATTGCGCATGGAAAGCGACGAAAATAAAAACGCGTCGAAATCTGGCAAGAGTAATATCGGCACCTTAATCGGAGGAGCCCGAGAACTCGCTGTCAAAGTTCGCCCGTACCAGGAGAAAATCAAGAAAGCCAAAAAAATTGTTTGGGCTGTCGCTATCGTCTGGGCGACGGTAATAGCAGTACAAAGCCTTCCTTACTACGGCGCCATCGGTAAGGGCGAGTCCTATTTCAAGCAAGGGCACTATCCCGAAGCAGAGAAAGAATTTCTATATTGCTATGAGCAATGCAAAAATGTTGACGAAAAAGACCCACGCCTGGCAAGGGTACTAAACAATTTGGGGATGCTCTATCGCGGCACAGGACGCTACAAGGAAGCGGAAC
>JACMKL010000810.1 GCA_014380105.1 Candidatus Melainabacteria bacterium | reverse complement strand
CTTTCCCTATTCCAAGTCCGCTTATAGCGGGGATCAAACTTTAAAAATTGCACTGCCCAGGCGTATCATCGTTGCCCCTGATTCCACAGCTTCCGGAAAATCCGAACTCATTCCCATTGAAAGTTCTTTGAGTTGGATTGAGTGTTCTTGCTCTAGTTCGTCGCGCAAATTGCGGAGACCGTTAAAGCATTCGGACCAAGTGGTGCGATCATTGCTGAATGGTGAGATGGTCATCAGTCCTTGCAGTTCGAGGTTGCTCAGCGTCAGCAATTCGGCCATCTCTTTTTTCAACGTCTGGGGGGTGAAACCAGATTTAGTATCATCAGGCATTATCTTAACCTGTAAAAGGCAACCTTGCACCACATTCTTTTTGCTAGATTGAAAAGAAATTTCTTGAGCAAGTTTTAGTGAGTCGACCGAATGGATAAGCTTGAAATATCCAACCGCTAGTTTCGCCTTGTTCGTCTGCAGATGACCGATAAAATGCCAGTTGCATTGGGACGAAATTTTCTCCGGTAATTGAGCACGCCTTTCGATTGCATCCTGAATTCGATTCTCACCAAAATCGGTGACTCCGTTTTCGAATGCTTCTGCGATTTGTGTAAGCGAAGCGCTTTTTGCAACCGCGATCAAAGTGACCTGGTTTTTGCTGATAGCGCCTCGGATACGAGCTAGGTTGCTAGCCACACCCATGCCTGCCTAAAAGAAGCAAAGTGCATCAAATGCAAGGACCTGTAAAACGCCTACTATTAAGCCTCGTTTGGTAATAATTTGTCAAGTCAAACAGCGAATTTTTCTGGAAATTGTTGGCATCCTGGGCGTGCAGTTTTGCCACCATCAAAGCACCACTTTAAAATATCGTAGACCTCGAAACGCCCAACAGGCTAGCTTCGCGATTAGTGGGTATATGCGATGGATCTCGAAAGCGTATGTGCGTGTCCGTAGTATCTCGGGTGGTGCACTTAGTTGGTGGTATCAATATGTTTTACTGCGATCGCAATGCATCTATTATGGTCGCGCAGGCTATCGCAGCGGTCTCTGTTCGAAGAATTTGCTTGCCGAGAGATGCGAAGATTAGACCTGTTTCAGCTGCCTTTTCAATCTCTTCATTTGTGAAACCACCTTCTGGTCCGATCAAAAAAGAAATTTTCTTGCATTGCGAAAACCCGCTCGACTCCTTGAAAAGGTGAGTGGCGAGATGTATACATTTTTGACGTTCTGCCAATATAAAAACTGGATCTGATTGTGCCACCACTAATTCGTCAAGAAGCTTTCCGAAATTTTTCGGTGCTACCACCTTTGGTATCGTCAATCTTTCGGATTGCTCTGCAGCCTCACGCACGATCGAAAGCCATCTCTCTTTCTTGACATTGCCATCTTGCCAATCTTCTGCATCTTGCATCTTGCCAACCTGTGATTTTTTGAAATCACGATTGGAATCATTGCTGCCTTTGACAACTGTGCGCTGCGTGACCAGGGGGACAATAGTAGTTGCGCCCAGCTCTGTCAGTTTCTCAAGAGCCCACTCAAATCGGCTGGCCTTAATGAGTGGCAGATAAACGACTAATTCTTTTGCGTTTGCAGCGTCTTCCAAACTTTCGCGGACGGTATTCTCGATCGAAAGCTCAGCAGACGTGCGCTCTAGCTTCTTGATTGAGCATTTGAATAGTGCCCCTTCACCATCCAGGACAATTGCCTGATCGCCTTCTCTAAGTCTCAGGACCCGGCTGATTTGATGGACTAGTTTGGGGTCAGAAATCTTGATTTGAGCGCCTGTCTCATCAATCTGGTTGTTCGTTATGAAGAATCTTGGTATTTGCATATTTCGGCATATCGGGGCTAGTTGGGCGCTTGTCAGGCTTAGCATCACATATTTATCAGCATAATCATGTACTGAGCGGTGATATAATCTTCGCCTACTTCCACAGCGATGGCGCCTGGCCGGCGAAACTTTATTTTCCCACGGCTGCGACTCGCTAACGAATGGGCATTGGCTTAGCAATTTTCAAGGGAACTACCTGAAGATGGATCTTAAGGAGTGGTTTGCTAATCGCAAGAAAAAACCTCCAGTTGAAGAGGTTAAATTGCCTTTGGCCACAGACGAATACTGCGCACTCTGGAAACAATGTTTTCAGTGCCGAGAGTTGCTCTATACGAGTGTCTTGATTCAAAATCAACATGTCTGCCCGAAGTGTCAGTACCATTTTCGCATTGGTGCATGGGAACGTATTCAACAATTGGCCGATACCGGCACATTCAAAGAATTCGATGCTGGGCTGGTTTCATCCGATCCCCTCAATTTTCAAGACACAGATACTTACGTCAATCGACAGAAAGAAGCATCGCGCAAATCCGGTTTAAAAGAAGCCGTGATAACCGGTGAATGCGAAATTGAAGGCGAACGTTCTTGTGTTGGTGCCATGGATTTCGGTCACTTCGGTGGCTCAATGGGATCTGTTGTCGGCGAAAAAATAGTTCGGCTGACAGAATTTGCTTTAGAACATAGACTGCCACTGATTCTTGTATCAAGCTCTGGTGGTGCTCGCATGCAGGAAGGGATTTTTTCTCTGATGCAACTTGCCAAAACTAGTTCTGCTTTGAAAGATTTGTCGGATGCTGGATTAATGTATATTTCAATTCTGTCTGAGCCTACCTATGGTGGCGTCACGGCCAGTTTTGCAATGCTCGGTGACATCATTATTGCGGAGCCGGGCGCTCGGATTGGCTTTGCAGGACGTCGCGTCATCGAACAAACGATCAGACAGAAATTGCCTGCTGATTTCCAAACCGCAGAATATTTGCTCAAACATGGTCAAGTCGACATGGTCGTTGCTCGAACTGACTTGAAAATGAAGCTCGCTTATCTGATCAAATTCCACGCTGGCCCGGGAGTGGCAGATTTGAATTCGGAGGCACCAACAAATCCTGTCGGTGAACGAGAAAGTGATCGCAAACCAGTCACTCGTTGATTGAAAAGTATTTGTTGAATGTAGTGGTGCAAGTCTAACTTAGAGGTGTGTGGTGACAGACAAGAAGCCGGTTCCCCTGGAATTTGAGCAACCATTGCAAATGCTTGCCCAGCAGATCGAAGCGTTGGAAAATCAGTTGCAGGATCAGCCTGAACTGGCCGATGACATAGACAGACTTCAAGAGCAGTATGAAAAACTGCGACGTTCCTTATATTCAAATCTTGATCCCAGAGACCACTTACAAATTGCACGCCATCCGCAGCGGCCTTATTCAAGAGACTACTTCGAACGCTGGGACGAAAATTGGGTTGAGCTACATGGTGACCGCAAAGGCATGGATGATCCTGCCATGGTGACTGGTCTGGTCGATCTCGGTCCTTATAGGGTGGTTGTGGTTGGCACCCAGAAGGGGCGCTCGCTGCGCGACAAGCAACAGTGCAATTTCGGCATGCCGCAACCAGAAGGATATCGAAAGGCCTTGCGGCTCTTTAAGCACGCAGAGAAATTCGGCTTACCGATTATTACTATCATTGATACCCCTGGAGCATATCCAGGAATGGCAGCTGAAGAACATAACCAGGCTGAAGCCATCGCCGTCAATCTATTTGAATTGGCAGGTTTGAAGGTGCCTGTGGTGGCAATTGTGACTGGTGAAGGTGGCTCTGGTGGTGCGCTTGCAGTTGGTGTCGCCAACAAAGTTTTGATGCTTGAGCATTCGGTCTATTCTGTAATCTCACCAGAAGGTTGCGCATCTATCTTATGGCGCGCCAACGACAAAGTTGCCGAAGCTTGCCGCGCTATGAAAATGACTGCCAAAGAAATCAAAGAGCTTGGCGTGATCGACGAAGTCATTCCAGAACCATTAGGTGGCGCGCACCACGATTATGATGTTTCGGCAGCAAACACCAAAAAGGCGATCATCAAGCAATTGGATAATCTCACAAAAATGTCCGGCGCCGATGTACGCGCTGACATACAGAAGAAGTTCAGACAGATCGGTGCATTCGTCGAAGACTAAAGCGGTCGACTAATTATCTTTCTTGGCTACTTTTTTTTTTACGGCTTCTTGCTGTTGATTGCGATACTGCTTGAGCAGTTTTTTGATCTCGCGTGAGTCAGAAGTTTTGGGTGGGATTTTGTTGAGCAATGAAATCGCTTCACTAAATCGTTTATCGCCAGCATAGGTTTTCGCAACCTTTATATAGATGCCATTGATCTTGGTCGATTGTTCTTTCGAAAGTTTGCCCTGTTTCTTCAAATAATCCAATACCGGCATCGCTTCGTCTTCTTTGCCAGCCTTAATAAGAGTTTCGGCATCGGCCAGAGTGGTCGGCTTTCTGACGGAGGCTGTCTTCTCCGGCATTGAGCCCTTTGCAAAGAAGAATGCCACCGCAACTAACACCACGCCAATTACTACAGGCACTCCGACGCGCATAAATTGACTCATGCCACTGACACCATTTCTTCCGCGATTGTACGGAGATGGTGGCACTTTCTGGCTAGCCGCTGTCGTCGCTTGCATTTTGCCTGGATGCGGAACTTCCTGATATTGCCCAGACGAGCGCTGTTGTAGTTCTTCCAGAGCACGAGAAGCGAGGTCTTTAGTGTTCGCGCGCGGTTGAATAAATTCGCGACTATCCTTGTTCTCGATCATTCGATTGACTTGCTGACCGATATCTTCACTGGTGGCAAGTGGTCCAGGTTGAAGCACCGGCAGTGGTTGCGAAACTGCAAGATTGGCGTTTGGTTTTTCGCCTTTTGACGCTTCAGTCAAAGCGCTTGCGAAGTCGTCCATGTCCTGAAAACGATCGTCCGGATTTTTCGCTAACGCTTTTGCCACCACGCGCTCGAGCATGTCTGGAAAAACCAGATCTGGACGAACTTGATTAAGCGGTGTCGGTTGATCAGTTAAATGCATCGCCATTACTTTTGCCAATTCATCTGACATGAATGGGACCGTGCCGGTCAAAGTCTCATAAACGACGATGCCCAAAGAATAAATATCGCTTCTATGGTCGACTTTACTTGAAGTGCACTGCTCCGGACTCATATAAGTCGGGCTGCCGCAGACTGTGCCTGTGCGAGTAATTTTGGCGACTTCTGATTCTTCTTGCACGAGTCGCGCAATTCCGAAGTCCACAACAATCGGGAAAATCTTTTGACCGCTGCGCTCGACTAAAACCATATTTTCCGGTTTGACGTCTCTATGCACCACACCTTGTCTGTGTGCTTCGCCTAAGGCTGAGCAAACTTGGATCAGAAGTGGAACAGCTTCTTCCATTGGGATAAAGCCGCGGTCGGAAATAAACTCGGAAAGTGGTGTGCCTCTGAGGAGGTCCATCGCAATATAAGGACGACCAGTTTTTGGCAGCACGCCGAAATCGTAAATTGTAATGATGTTTGGGTGACTCAGTCGACTGGATGCTTTTGCTTCCTGACGAAATCTTTTAATGAACTCTTCGTCGGATACTAAGTAGTCATGCAGTACCTTGATGGCAACTTCACGTCCGATAAGTTCTTGAATAGCTTTGTAGACGGTCCCGGCAGAGCCCTGTCCGATTACGGACTCAATACGATAGCGCCCTTCTACCACCAGTCCTAGCAGCGGATCTTCCCCAACTGTGACCATAGATGAGCCGTCACGCGGGCAAATGTCTTGCCCGTCAGATGCGGTTTGGAAATTGCAGATCAGACAAAGCTTCATGCAGATGTCCGAAAGGGGCTACCACTGGGGGTGGCGCTACTGGTAATGGTGAAATCGCCTTCGCGCCTGGCACAAGGGCGGCTAGCCCTTATATAACTTTTAATTACCACAGATACTCTCTCACAAACCTTACAAACCAATTCGACTTAATATCAAGCTTCTCTAAATGATTATCGGAAGGCGCGATTTCTGCGCTAGTTTTACTAGGGTACATTTTTTTTGGAAACGAAGTTGGCAAAGAGCAAAGAACAAAAAGCGAAATTAGAATCCCAAGAGGCTGTTTCGCCAGAAGAGGCATTAGCCAAGAAAAAGGCAAGAGCCGCACTGGGGCTGATTTTCTTGACTGTATTCATCGATTTAATCGGCTTCGGAATAATTATTCCGGTGTTACCAACTTATGCGCAGCAATTGCATGCAGATGAATGGACGGTTGGCTGGCTGATTGCGTCCTATTCGATTATGCAATTTATTTGCACTCCATTTTGGGGACGACTTTCCGATAAAGTTGGACGTCGCCCAATTTTGCTAGCTAGTCTTGCCGCTTCCGCCGCTGGATATCTCATCTGGGGCTTCTCCTCAACTCTGATTGCCTTGTTTGCGTCACGTATCGTCGCCGGAGCAGGCAACGCTAATATCGCTGTCGCACAGGCGTATGTGAGCGATGTCACAACTGAAGAGAATCGCGCCAAAGGCATGGGCATGGTGGGTGCTGCTTTTGGTCTGGGTTTTGTACTCGGACCGGCAATTGGTGGTTTTGCTTCCGGTTGGGGGCTTCAAACAATTGGTTTTATCGCAGCGGGACTGAGCTTGCTCGATCTGATTTTGACATTTTTCCTGCTCAAAGAACCTGAAAAACGCAGTAACGCCGCCGCTGAGCGCTATTCCACAGACAAGAATTTCATCGTTTCAACTCTTACTGATCCGCGCCTGCGTACTTCTCTGGCTATTTTCTTCATCTCGACTTTCGCTTTTGCCAACATGGAAGCGACAATTGTCATGCTGACTTTCAAGCAATTTCATTTCACGGCTCAGCAAAATAGTTGGATGTTTGTTTATATCGGTTTTCTGATCGTGATGGTTCAAGGCGGCATGATTCACCGTCTAACCAAGAAATATGGTGAGAAAAAACTGATCGGCATTGGCGCCATGCTCGTAGCGCTCGGTTTGGTTTTGACGCCGGTGACTGGAAATCTCGTCGTTCTGTATGCAGCTTTAGCACTTCTTGCGATTGGCTCAGGACTGAATAACCCAGCCAACCAAAGTATGCTCTCCAAATTAGCGCCTAAAGAGAACGCTGGCGGCGTGCTGGGCATCGGACAATCTCTTTCTACCCTGGGACGGATAGCTGGTCCAATCGTGGGCGCCTATGCCTTCCAGTACCTTGGTATGTCCAGTCCGTACTTTATAGGAGCGGTGGCGATGGTGGTGGCATTCGTTTTAAGTTTGCAGTTGCCTGATCCAAAAGTAGCTACTATCGTTCCTGCCGAAGCTTAGTAGGCAAGCGCTTGACTAATGTTCGCGGTCTGAGCAATTCTTTTTTGACAAAGCGCGGTTTGTCTTGCCCTGCGGGGCATGAACGCCTGTTTGCATCCCGCTTCTAGAGCCTTGCAGTAGCCGATATTTTTGACAAATATTAAAACGTGTTATAGTCTGTGTTATACGCGATCGATATTGGCAGCGCCAGGTCCCTTTCGATAGAGCGAAAATTTTTGAGCCCAAACTGCAACTTTTTGAGAAATTGAGAGTCTATAAGCAGCAAAGCTCGAGGAAACCGAGTTAGACGTAATTTGAATTTGTATATGGAAAGTAAAGTAGGCAGAAGATGGAAAGAGTTTATATAGCAAGCCCGACAGAGGCTTCTAAGCAAGTAGAAGAAGTGCAAGAGCGATACAGAGAAGAATTGAATCGCTATCAGCAGCAAATCGAAAAGACGAAAGTAATGACCGCAGTGACAACGAAGTAGAAATCGAAGTAGAAAGGTCTTTTCAGGTAACGGGTTGACCACACGCAGAAAGAATCCGGATCTCGAGATATGAGGCAGGGAGAAAAAACTGCAGGGGACTCCGTCGAAGACCAAAGCGGATCCACTCACACAGGGACTATGCATTCAACAGGAGTGCGTAATCTCTGGCAAAGTCCGCGCGTAGAAAAGATCTTGCTTCCTTACACCTTGCGCTCTACAGAAGCGCATGTTCGCATGCTTGGCGATTCACAGCTGATCGAGCCTGAAGTGGCCGAGCGAGTTGCAGCTGCAATTATTGAACTGGCTGAAAAAAATCGTGCCGGCGAAGTTTTCCTTACTGCTGAAGATGAAGATGTCACATCTGCTATTCAGCGGCATTTGTATTACACACTGGGCGAAGATGCTCGAGTGGTCAAGCAATTTTTCACTCCGCGAGATCAGTTTTCTACAGATATTCGTTTGTGGATGAAAGAAACTGTTGTTGGCATTTCACTCAGTTTGCTCAGACTGAGAAATTTGTTTGTGGCACTCGCTGAGCGCGATCGCGAAACAATCATGCCATCTTACGTTCATCAGAAAAAATCGCGCTCTATTTCTCTTGCCGATTTTTGGCTCGCCAATGAAATGCGTTTCGCTCGTGATTTCAATCGATTGGAAGAACTTCGTGAGCGGCTTGAAACCTTGCCCCTGAGTGAAGCCGTTCAATTATCTTCGGGCAAATTTATTGAACGCTCGCGGATTGGTTTATATCTAGGTTTCGAAACAGTTGTCGAAAACACACTGGATGCAGCCTCAGACCGCGATCACTTGCTGGAGTTTGCAGCTTTTGCATCTCTACTCGGTGTTCACGTGTCTCAGCTGGCTTCCGATTTGATGACCTGGTCTATGCACGAATTCGGCTTCATTCGACTGCCCCGACCGTTCTTTTTCAAAGATCAAGAAATTTCCAATAAAAAGCATCAGGAATTGCTCGGCATAATGAGATCAAGACCTGCTGCCATTTTTGGTCGCATGCAGGAAATCTTGTCTGCTATGAAAGGCCTTTCAATAAATTACAGCCAGGACATTGAAGAGTGCCTGCCAGGAGTAATTGAAACTGCCGACCATGTTACTTTTCTGGTTGAAATGTCGCTTGCATTATTGCCTCAGCTTGAGTTCGACGTGGATTCACTGAGAGACGCTGCCAACCCAGTTGTAGTATCAGGAGAGTCTGCGATTGATTATTTGGTCAATCGGGATGTTCGGCGACCTGCAGCCGAAAAAATAATTGAGCAAGTCATGCAATATTGCAAAGATCGGCGCAAGCAGCCAATTGATATGACTATGAATGAATGGAATTTATTTTCGCAAGCATTTGATGAAGGTGTTTACGACGCTGTCGCCATTACCGAGCTTGAGCAACCAGTTGTGTACAACAATGAGTGGTTGTCTCCGGATGTTTCTCAAAGAATTGTCCTAAACGTTGAGCGCGCGCGCAAGGATATTGAACGCGACAGAGCCGCAATAACTGCGTTCCCGGATTAAAACTTTCTATCTGCCTGATTGGAACTTTCGTTCAAGACGTCCAATGGTGCTTGATCTTTGGTATGTGATTGTCATGTATACAGTGCGCTGTAAGCGCTCCGATTGAACACGCGCGGCTGTTTACATGTACACTATCAATCGTTTAACTCTCTTGGAGGGACTTGCTAACGCAGGTCAATTTCAGATGAAGGCAATGTTACTGGCAGCGGGTGTTGGTTCTAGACTTGAACCTTTGACCTGTCAAATTCCTAAACCGCTTGTACCGATCGCGAACGCACCGGTGATGGAACACTTGCTGCTTTTGCTAAAAGCGCACGGCATCACCGAAGTTTATGCAAACCTTCATTACCTTCCGGAAAAAATTCGCGAGTATTTTGGCAGCGGCGAACAACTCGGAATGAAACTAACCTTTCACACTGAGGAAAAACTCTCCGGCGACGCCGGCGGAGTGCGCGCAATGAAACAGCATCTGTCGGATGAAACTTTCATTGTGGTGATGGGCGATTTGTTCACTGACGCAGACTTGACCTACATCATTAATCAACACAAAACTAAAAAAGCGATGGCTTCAATTGCAGTTAAGCGAGTCGATGATGTGACACGCTTTGGAATTGTTGTACAAAACGACGATGGTTTTATTACTGGTTTTCAGGAAAAGCCGACGGTAGAAGAAGCACTCTCTGACTGTGCTTCAACTGGTATTTATATTCTTGAACCGGAAGTATTTGCGCATATTCCTGCAGACGGTGAATTTGGTTTTGGACGTCAATTGTTTCCACAGTTAGTCAAAAAAGGGCTACCGGTACTCGGCATTGAATTGCCACCCGGAACTTACTGGTCTGATGTTGGCACCATTCCTCAATACCTGCAATCCAATTCTGATGCGCTTGATGGCAGCGTCAAATTGCAAGCCGCCAACGTAAAAAACGCCTATGCCGGTGGAGAAAACGGTAATGGTGCAAAGCGCGATATTCGCAAATTCATCACCGAAGGAACCAAGATCGCTGAAGATGCAAAAATTGATGGCGTCTTGATGACTGGCAAAAATTGTGTGATCGAATCGAATGTAATAATCACCGGAAATGTTGTCCTCGCTGACAATTGCACAATTTCAGAAGGCGCAAAATTGACTGACAGTGTGGTGTGGTCGAATGCAAAAATCGGAAAAAACGCCAAAATCGCGCCCAAACGCGCAAAAACTAGAAACCATGTAACAACATCAAACACGCAAAAATTGCCGGGACACACCCCGCCAGCCCCCATTTAGCAGCAAACCTGCCAACCCCG
>JACMKL010000809.1 GCA_014380105.1 Candidatus Melainabacteria bacterium | reverse complement strand
CTTTGTCGAACTAACCTGAATAGCCTTATGAATACTTATCTATGGAAATAGAGAAATTCAGCCAGCTCTTCCGGACAAGGTAGAGGTCTGTGCCAAAAAATGCTTTCGCCACCAGGTAATTTTCCTACTGCAGCCCAAACACTTACTACTTCGCCGGCGTTTTTCGGCAGCTCTTCTTCGAGAGTCATAACCATATTTGGTTGCATGTCTTCGGCGCAATTTACCAATTTACTCTTAACGGCAAATACTTCCGGATCAGATAATTCCTGGAAGCCGGATAGATGAGCACCTAATAGGACAAGCAAGCGATGGGCCTGCACATCATTTTCACAGGCGTTTCCGCTATTCAGATCAAAGCTTTCCATGTGCTGCCCTCTAGTTGCCTGCTCCACTGGTTTTTTCTGACGCGAAAATTTCTTCATGGTTCCTTTAGAACGGCGTCCCTGTGCAACTATTTCTTATTGTTGAACTTGGCTCTGTTGTGGCGACAAAATTTCCATCATCCTTTATTTTGGGAACTTTGAGGGTGTTTTTTACTCTTACTGTGCACACCAAGAGTGAACCCTACTTCAGTACTCGCGAAATTTGCACTGCAAAAACGCACAACAGGCTGAACATACAAGAGAGGAATAGCATCATGCATCAAGCAGTTGTTTGCATTGCGCCTACGGTAACAGACGCAGAAAATTTGGTTGGATCTTTGAAAACGTCAGGTTTTACCTCTGACGATATTTCGCTAATGATGCCTGATTCGTATGGTGCCCAAGAATTAGCATACGAGAGGCATACTAAATGTCCAGAAGGCTTGAGTATAGGATTTATCCTTGGAGCAGTTCTCGGCGGAATCGCTGGATACATGGCCAGCCGCGGAATGTTTGGCACCAATAATCTAGAGCAAGTAATTGCAGCCGGTTCAATGATGGCGACGCTCGCCGGAATTGGTGTGTTTGGTATGGCTGGAGCTCTTCTGGGCTCACTCTTCGGACTTACAATTCCGGAATATGAAGCTAGAAAGTTTGAGCGCCGTACGCGATTTGGAAATACACTAATGGCAGTGCACACAGAATCAGAATCTGAAGCACGTGTTGTGGAAAAACTCTTTAAGGATGGTGGCGCCGTTGATATTCAACGAACCACTGAAGAAACTATTAAACGTCCGAAAGAGATGCAATCAATTATCGATCGAGAAAAGAAAAACGCAGCATAGTTTCAGTACTTGGCTAAGCTTGCACATACTTTTCGGCACGCGTAACGCACTCAGTACTCCTGGGTGCGTTACGTATTTGAATAAGGACGATAAAATAGCTGGAACGAGTTGATAGTAATTAAGTCAACAATCTTAGATAGACAAATTTGTATGAGGCAAAGTATGCGAGCTGCTTTACAACTGATCTTTGGCATTAGTGCACTGGTAGGAGCAGGGCTGGTGGCTTCAGAGGCACTCGCCAAATACGAAGAGCCAGCTTACAGCGTTGTTACTAAAGAAGGTGAGTGTGAGGTGCGCGCCTATCCATCCTTAATCGCTGCAGAAGTCACCGTCGAAGGTAATAGAGAACGCGGCGGCAATCAAGCCTTTAAAATCTTGGCCGGTTATATCTTTGGTAAGAATGTTTCGAAAAAGAAAATTGCCATGACAGTTCCGGTTACTGAGAGTGTTTCAGAGAAAATTGCAATGACGATACCGGTGACCACAGAACAAAATGGTTCTTCGATGAAAATGTCATTTTACATGCCTGCTGAATACAATTTGGAGAATCTGCCGGAGCCCATCGATAAGAGAATCCAGTTTAAAACTGTTGAGCCAAAACATTTTGCAGTCGTGCGATTTTCAGGTCTGGCGAAAGCAAAATCTATCGCGGTGTACACAAATAAGTTGAACGAGTATTTGAAGAGCGCTGCTTTGCATAAAGTAGCTGAGCCAATTTATGCATTTTATAATCCACCTTGGACCTTGCCATTTATGCGGCGAAATGAAGTTTGGATAGAGGTAAGCAAGCCTTCGGGCGGTTAAAATTCTCAAGCCGAGTTATTTCAAATGTCCTGTTCGCATCAATTGTTTGCCGCCTTCTCTAAAGCTGAGCGGTGAGAGTTTGTCGCGATTGGTGAGCAAGAAATTTTTGACAGCTTCCGGCGCTCTCCAGCTGTATTCGCGCAGTGCCCAGCCAATTGCTTTTCGGATGAAAAATTCTTTCTCGTCTGCACGCTTCAGACAAAAGCGAAAGAGAAGTACCTCATCTGTTTGCTCCTTATGCCGGTTTTGGCTCAGAATTGCCGTCCGTCTGATCCACATATCTTCGTCATCAATCCATTTTTTCATTATTGGAGTGATTGTTTTACGATCGGCTAAGAAAGAATTACCGACTAGATGTGTGGCAATTGGGTCGACGAGATCCCACCATGCTGCCTCTCTAACGAGTTGTTCGTACATTGGCAGCATCGAAGTATCGACGAATTTTTTGAAGCGAATTGCATAATCGAGTGACGCATATTTTTCTTCTCGATGTTTGCCATTCCAAAGGGCCATCACGACATCAGCATATTCATCATGGGTGGTGGCAGGAAATTTTTTGGCAATCTCGCGATACACAGGATCTCTGTCCGGCTTTTGAATTCCGTAGAAGGGTTTTTCTGTTTTCATATAAGCAGCCATCTCGATCGCTTTGGCTGGATCTGCAAGTCCTTCGAAACGTTCAACCAATAACTTACGTGCTGCTTTGCCCAGCTTTCCTGAGCCTGCTCCACTGTTCGCGCTTTTACTTGTCCCTGCCATTGAGATTTCTCCAATTATCAAAATAGAGTCTACAGCTATTTTTTCGAAATCAACAAATTATTGACCTCGATTTCCGTTGCAATGATCGGAAGTGGTGCTAAAGACGTGTAGAATTTCCAATATGCAAAGAGAGTTGGCAAATACTTTTAAATTCAGCTTTGTGCTCCTGTCGATGGTGTCATGCGTGATGCCACTATTGCGTTCAGAAGCAAAATCCGAGTCTGAGCAAAAGGCTCCGGCACTCAAGGGTGCAGTCGCTAAAGGCATAGCTCCTCCGATTCGTTTTCGAGCCAAACTAACCGCCTCCATAGATGGTGCGATTGCCAAGCCGGGCGATCCGGTATATGCAGAATTGCTCGATACTATTATGATGCCAAACGGTACCTACGCTGGGGTTGGGTCATTAGTGACCGGTGAAATTTTGGACATAGAAAAATCTCGCAAGCTACTAAAGGCTGATTTCTCGCCGAAGCATTGGCGCAATGCCAACGGAATGCTTGCTATGAAAATCACCAAAATTTGTGGCAAAGAAATGCTTGTAGACGTCATCCCAGCGCCACGCACACGCATAGAGCGCAAAGATAAAAAGTCTGTCCCGCTCAGTATCGATAAGCGCGGTGAAGTGAGCATCAACTACAACGCGCCTGCTTACACCGCAGCCAACGTGGCAATATCTGGTGCCAGTTTTGCCGCCGGACCGGTCGGTTGGATTGTCAGTCCAGTGGTCGGTGGCATCGCTGGTGGAGTAGACCCGACATTTGCCTATGGCAGACCGGTAACTGAAGCCGATGGACATGCTCACGTAAAAGGTTGTATCAAGGGAGTGGTGGGCGGACTACCCGGTGGATTTATCATCACGGGTCTCACTAACAAGGGACTCGACGTCTCGCTCATCCCTGGAGACGTCATCACGTTTCAGGAGCGCGGTCAGGAGAAGGTTGATTGATGCCGAAGCGCGACCTTTGGTTGTGGCTTAACGCCCCAAATTTTTCACATATTAATGATCAGCGGGGCACCGGGGTTCGTAACCTGACGTTACTTGCCAGGGAAATTTGTTGACAGCTTGGCAGCTTTGCCAGTACCTTGTTGGCAGGTTTATTTTTTTTCGGATATATTAATCCAATGACCTTCGCCAATATCACTAGCAGTCTCCGACGTACGCGCCGCGTTCTTTTGAACTCGGGGCTGAATGGGCTGCGTTGATTTAGGTCACCAGAAACCACAGGTTATGCTCCCGAGTTCTTCAAGGACTCGGGAGTTTTCTTTTATGGCAATCCGCCAGGTGCTGGCGTACAAGAACAGCAAAGGGACAGAAGAAAATGGTTAGCGCAATGTTCAAGAAATCACTTAATCAGCCGAAGGGATTTAAGTCCCAACGCATGGCGCCTCCTCCAGGTCGGTCGCCGCTGACGAAACTTTTGAGCGAAGATTCGCTCAGAGGCAAGGATTTCCTGGGTATCGGCTACTTCAATGCTGAAGAACTCACGCTCATTTTGGATGTCGCAGCCCTTCTCAAAGAAAATAAATTCGACGAGACGCAAACTCTTTTTGCAAAAGGACAGTCGCTGGCGATGCTTTTCGAAAAGCCGTCGCTCAGGACCAAAGTGACATTTGAAGCGGGCATGATCCAGCTTGGTGGCAGCGCCATTTTTCTTGAAACCAAACTTGGTGTCAGAGAATCAGTGCCAGATATTGCCCGCAATCTCGACCGTTGGTTGGACGGTATTATGGCGCGGGTTTTTGATCACGCCACTCTGATCGAACTGGCCGATTACTCTTCGGTACCTGTAATTAATGGCTTGAGTGATATCGAGCACCCGTGCCAGGCTTTAGCAGATTTTTTAACCATCAAAGAACAAAAGGGAAAAGTGCAAGGACTAAAACTTGCGTACGTAGGAGACGGCAATAATGTGTCAAATTCACTCATGCTTCTCGCCGCCAAGCTTGGCTGCAACTTCTCAATTGCTTGTCCGAAGGGCTATCAGCCTGACGCCGAGCTCTGGGAGATGGCGCTTGAAGAAGCGACGAAATCCGGTGCGAAACTAATACTTACAGAAGATCCCGCTGAGGCTGTTGCTTCTGCGGATGCGGTTTACACCGACACCTGGGTCTCGATGGGACAAGAAGACGAGATTGAAGAGCGCACCAAAGTGTTCGGCTCGTATCAGGTGAATGATGCTCTGTTGAAATTCGCAAAGCCGGACGCCATCGTCATGCACTGTTTGCCCGCGCACCGGGGGCAGGAAATTACAGATGCAGTAATGGATGGACCGCAATCAGTGGTATTTGAACAAGCCGAAAATCGGCTGCACGTTCAGAAAGCAGTTATCTCTCTAATTATGTAGTGCAAGATTGCACAGGAGTTTTGAAATGAAGAAAATTTTGTTGGCATACAGCGGCGGACTCGACACATCCTGCATTTTGACCTGGCTAAAAGAAGAATACAAAGCACCGATTGTTGCTTATTGTGCAGACGTCGGTCAGAAGGAAGATTTCGAAGCAGTCAAAGTGAAAGCGATAAAAACCGGCGCAGAGAAATGCATCATTGAAGACCTCAACGAAACATTCGTCAAGGATTACATCTTCAAGGCGATCAAGGCAAACGCTCTGTATGAGTCGTTTTACTTGATGGGCACATCAATCGCTCGTCCGTGTATTGCGCAAGGCATGATTACTGCAGCGCTTAAGGAAGGCTGCGATACCATCGCCCATGGTGCCACCGGCAAGGGCAACGATCAGGTCCGTTTTGAATTGGCAGCTAAATCTTTGGCACCACATTTGAAAGTAATCGCGCCGTGGCGTGAATGGAGCTTTGACGGCAGAAATGACTTGTTTGAGTACGCTGAAAAACATGGCATTCCTCTGCCTGTGACCAAAGAGAAGCCATACTCGATGGACGCCAACTTGATGCATATCAGTTATGAAGGCGGTATTCTCGAAGATCCGTGGGCAGAAGCTCCAGAGAATATTTATCTCTGGACTAAAAATCCTGAAGATGCGCCGAACAAACCGGAATTTGTCACCATCGACTACGACGCCGGTGTGCCGGTTGCGATCAATGGTGAGAAACTCGGTCCAGTGGCGCTCATGGAAAAAGCCAACGCAATTGCCGCAGAGCATGGCGTGGGCAGAATCGACATGGTCGAAAATCGTTTCATCGGCATCAAGTCCAGAGGTATATATGAAACCCCTGGTGTGACGATTCTGATGCAAGCGCACCACGCTGTCGAATCGCTTGTTCTTGATCGCGAAGTTATGCACTTGAAAGATCAATTCACGCAAAAACTCTCAACGCTAATTTACAACGGTTTCTGGTTTGCACCAGAGACACAAATTCTCTGGAAAATGGTTGAAGAAACACAACAGCCTGTCACCGGCACTGTCAAAATCAAGCTCTATAAGGGCTCTTCGATGGTTGTCGCTAGAAAGTCACCAGCTTCGCTCTACGACATGAAACAATCGAGTTTCGAAAATATGTCCGAATTTCAATCTGCTGACGCCGGCGGTTTCATCAATATATCTGGACTAAGACTCAAAACCTGGAGCACCAAAAATGCAAGTTTTAAGAAAAGCCTTCAAACAACCCCTTAATGAGAAGGTGACGGAATTCGTCGCTTGCACAATTGCTGACGCCCATCTTGTCAAAAGTGACTTGAAAGGCAGTCTCGCTCATGCCGCCATGCTCAAAGAGGAGGGGCTAATCAGCCCCTCCCAGGGAGCCAATATCGAGAAAGGTCTGAGCACACTTCTGGCGAAAGCCGAAGACGGCACATTCGAACTCAAAGTCGAGTACGAAGACGTGCATATGAATGTTGAGAAGCAGCTTGAAGAATTGATCGGCTCCGATGCGTTGCGTTTGCACACCGCTCGTAGTCGCAATGACCAGGTCGCGCTTGACCTCAGGCTCTACACTGTAGACGCAATCGACACTGTGATTGTTGGTTTGAAAACTTTGCAGGGCGCGCTCGTGCAATCTGCAAAGAAGCATGTTGATGCAGTGATGCCAGGGTATACGCATTTGCAGCGCGCCCAGCCAGTCTTGTATGCGCACGCAATTCTAGCCTTTCACGAAATGTTTAATCGCGATATTGCTCGCTTACAAGACGCTCAAAAGCGCACTGCTGTATCACCACTGGGAGCAGGTGCCCAAGCCGGTTCTGCACTCAACATCAATCCCCAAACTGTTGCCAAGAAATTGGGTTTCTCGCAAGTATTTGTCAATTCAATAGACGCTGTAAGCGACCGTGATTTTGCTGCGGAATTTTTGATGGCATGCAGTCTTACTTCAATTCACTTGTCTCAAATGGCAGAAACACTGGTTATCTGGAGCAGTCAAGAATTTGGATTTGTAGAACTTGGAGACAATGTCACAACGACTTCTAGCTTGATGCCGCATAAGAAAAATCCTGATCCGCTTGAAATTACACGTGCTAAATCTGGCGCGGTGATAGGCGATCTCGTCAATTTGTTGATCACTCTGAAGGCTCTGCCTTTGGGCTATAACAGAGATTTGCAAGAGACAAAACCACCAGTGATTAACTCGGCGACAATTATCAATGATGCCCTTGAAGTAATGAAGTGCGTGGTTGATTCAATAACCATTAATGCTGAAAAGACTTTGCAAGCAGCTTCTGATCCCGCTTTGATGACGACCGACTTAGTTGAGTATCTCGTTTTAAAAGGCGTTCCTTTTAGACAAGCACATGAAAAGATTTCTGAGCTTGTGCAAAATTCCAGAGACAAGGGTCTTTCTTTGCTTGATATCGAGTTGAGCGAATATCAGAATTATTCTGATAAATTCGAACAGGACGTCTTTGCCTTGTTTGACCCGACGCTATCGGTGACCAGTAAAAAGTCTCACGGGTCGACCGGCAAGGCTCTCGTCACTCAAGCAGTGCAAGCTTTGAGCTAATATTTAGAGCTAAATTCGGGAAATCTGTATGCAATTAGCCTCCTCTTGACTGGAGCGGTTGAGGGCGATCTGGTGGTATCCTTGAATTCTGGGAACCATCGATGTACGTTTGCTATGCAGGATCTTTCCGCCAAATTTGCAGGTCTAATGTTTGTCGCCGCAGTGAGCATCGGGCTCGTTGGGTGCGGACAGAGCGGCGCACCGGCTTCTGCGACTTACGCGCCTCCCGCGACTGCAGTGAAGCTGGACGAGGTGCGTCTAGGTTCTGTGACTGAGAGTACCAATTTTTCGTCCACTCTGAGCTCACGTAAGTCGGTCATGTTGCGCCCGCGTGTGTCGGGTCTGGTCAAGAAAATTTTTGTCTGGAGCGGCGACCGAGTTGGCGCTGGGGCGAAGGTCATTTTGATTGACCAGGAGAAACAGCAAGCATCTGTCGATAGTTTTGAGGCGCAAGTGCGCTCGGGGCAGGCCGACGTGGAAACTGCCGGAGAAACTTTGAAGTCGCTTGAAGCGGACAAAGAGTCTCGCTTGTCAGAACTAAAACTGGCCCAGCAAGAATTTCAGCGGGCAAAAGAATTACATGCTGAAGGTGCTACATCGGCTCAGGAAGAAGATTCACGTGCCAATCAATTGCGCGTTGCTCAGGCACAATTGCAGTCAACAGAAGCAAAAATTCGTGCTCAACGCTCGTCATTGTCGAAATCACAAATGCAAGTCAGGCAACAACGTGCGAACGTCCAGGAGCAAGGTGTAGAACTACGCTATCACACTGTGGTTTCTCCATTTGTTGGAATGATAGGAGATGTACCTGTAAAAGAGGGTGACTATGTGACACCGGATACGGTGCTAACAAGTGTCACTCAGAATAAGCCTTTGGAAGTGAATGTCTCAATTCCAACGGAATATAGTCATAAGTTGCGCCGTGGTATGACTGTGGAGCTTTCAAATACGGCAGGTGAAAAGCTGGGTAATGCCAAAGTATTTTTTATTTCACCGAATGTTGATAATCAAAATCAAACTGTTCTAGTCAAGGCTGTATACGATAATCTTGCCGAGCGTCTTCGCGCAGGGCAGCTGGTTAATGCGAAAGTTTTGTGGAAAACAGAGTCAGGAATTCTGCTTCCGACTCCTGCGGTAATGCACCTGAGCGGTCAAGATTTTGTATTTGTCGCTGAGCAAAAAGGCAAAAATTTTACAGCAAAGCAGAAATTGGTCAAACTTGGTGACATTGAAGGCAATAGTTATCGCGTGCATTCCGGCGTTAAACCGGGCGAAAAGATTGTAGTATCCGGTATCCAGAACTTAGTTGACGGCATGGCAATTCAGCCTAAAGAGTAGAGCGAATGTTCGCAGAATTCTTCATCAAACGGCCGATTTTCGCCACTGTTTGTTCGCTCGTCCTTGTGATCGCGGGCGTTGTCAGTATTCCGTCTTTGCCTATCGCCCAGTATCCGGAAATAGCTCCACCACGAGTGAGCGTCACTTCCAACTACACAGGCGCCAACGCGGCAGTTGTTGAATCTGCCGTAACTACCGTTCTGGAAAAACAAATCAATGGCGCCGAGAACATCAAATACATTAGTTCGTCGAGTGGTAATGATGGCACCAGTAGTATCAATATTACTTTCAATTTAGAGCGCAACATCGACCTTGCTGCAGTCGACGTGCAGACTCGTGTGGCTGCCGTGCAAGGACAATTGCCCGAAGAGGTCAAACGCACAGGTATCGCGGTCAACAAAGTGTCTAGTCAGTTTGTTTTGGCAATTGGAATTGGCTGCCGAGACAATCGCTACGATAGTCAATTTATTTCAAACTACACAGACGTCTATATCAAAGACGCCCTGAAGCGTGTCAAGGGCGTTGGTGACGCGCAAATCTTCGGCGAGCGCAAAT
>JACMKL010000808.1 GCA_014380105.1 Candidatus Melainabacteria bacterium | reverse complement strand
GGATGACTCGCTTGCTCCCAATGCCCTTGGCAAAATGTTCGAAGTGCTCGAAGCTGACAAAACTATTGCCTTAGTTTCTTGCGCACGCGATTTACTGAATGCCGATGGCGAAATAATTGAGACTAAGGCGCCATTCCCGGAAAATCGCCGGGTTCGCGGTCGAGAAGTGATTCTCTACAATTTGCTTTCTCTTTCAAATTGGGTCGGTGAGCCAAGTACAGTCATGTACCGACGCACAGCCGACCAAAGTGGTTTTGACACAGAATTGTTTCATGCAGGCGATCTTGAGATGTGGTTTCGGGTCTTGCTGGCGGGCGACTATTTCTACATCAATGAGACACTGGCTACGTTTCGCAGGCATGCAGAAGGGGCTACTTCCAAAAATTTAGTTGGTCTACTGTTCGCGCTTGACACAATTAGGCTAGGAAAACTCTATCGCTCTATTCTTGAAGACTTCGGCGAGACCGAAGAGCACTATGCATTAAGAGTAGCTGAGGTAGCGGCTCTTCATTTGGATCACCTGGTCAGAAATCAAGGCGCTTCTGCGGAAAAGGCGATCGCTGCAGCGCGAGATGCTTCGAAGATTTCATCGCGTCTTGATGATGCTGCGCTGGCCCAAAAAATGATGGAAGCCTTTGTGGAGCTCAGCTTTATCTCACTGCGCTATATTACTCATTCTGTCACTGAGTTGGACGCAGCAAAAAGCCGACTGACCGCCGAGAATGAATTCGTAAAGCGTCAGATTGATGATATGCGCAACAGCACGTCATGGCGCCTGACTGCGCCTCTGCGTATGGTGATGGGACAGATCAAGAATTAGTGGCAGAATTACTGGCAAGTGTAGCGTTTTAAAAGTGGAAGAAAATCTCAAATACAGAAAGGCATTCACGATCTCAACGATCGTTCTTGGTCTGATTGCAGCTGGCGTCATTTACCGGCTCACTGACCGCATCTCGACAATGACGGATAGTAAGCCCGCTGTCGACCTAAAACGTGCCGAGAAAAATTGTCAAAATCTGCCACCACTATTAACTGACGTCCGTACGATTGTATGCGTCGGTGATAGCACCACTCTGGGGCAGCGACAAGATAATTACGTCGAAATTTTTAAGAGCTATTTAAGTGCAGTGTTTCCGGAAAATCACTTCGAGGTGATTAATGCCGGCGTAAATGGGGACTCCTCTTCTGGCGTCGTTGCCCGTTTTGAGGAAGATGTATTGTCGGTCAATCCCGATCTGATTATATTGATGATTGGCATTGGTGACGCTGCCAACAGTCTTAAAAGCTTTGTTGACTCCGGTCAGAAAGACGGACAGGCTGGCATTGACCGCTGTTCGCGCAATGTCGATAAATTGATCAAATTGTCCAAGGCGCGTGGTAAAAAGATTTTGCTTGTCTCCCCAGCAGTAGTTCTTGAAGGGCGGTTCAAGCCTATTGACGAGCATGTGGAAAGTTATGTTGTTGCTTTGTCGCAAGTCGCTAAAGCAAATGATATTCAATATGTGAATGTTAGAGCGCGTTTTAACGAATTGATCAAACAGTACAGAGATTCAACAGGGGCTCAGGATTTTCTTCTTACTCACGATGGACTTCATTACAATGTGGCAGGTATGAAAGTAGTCGCCAATTCAATTCTGGACGCCATTGGCGTAACCAGCGCAAGCCGGGCAAAGGTGCAACTGTCCGTTATTTAACGGTGCCAAAGAAGTTTTTTGCCTGTAATTCTTTGCTGAGCAATTCATTCACTTTGACACCACCGCGCGCATTGACGTGTATGAAGTCAATAAAATCACTCTGGTTGAAATCCTTAGTGTCGAGATTTACAGAAGTGGCACCGAAGCTCTCAGCAATTTTGAACAACTCATCTGGGTAGCGCTTTCGAAGTGGTGGTGGCACTTTAGCCCGGTACTCTTCGCCAACGGGCATATTCACGAAAACCATTTTGATATGTTCTTTTTGGCACAGCGCCAACAATTTTTTAAAATATAGAAGTTCCGATTCGAAACGGCTGATCTGTGGCTGCCCGTCAACTTGAATTGAATAAGCCTTGGGATCAAAAACCGCACCCGGAGTGGCTGCTGCTGTTTTTTCCCGAAGCGCAATCGCAGCAGAATAAATTGAGGTCTCTCTGTTAAGTAGCTTGGCCGACTCGTTAACTACTTCTGCCTTCATTGTTGCGCGCTTCTTGTAGAAAGGCCAGAGAGACGAAAGAATCGAATCGAAGGCAATTTGTAGGCGTTCCTGGCTCTGGAATAATCGTTCATCGTTGGAGATGGTGGTCAAAGATGCGGACAGTTGAGAGCGTTTGATGGTGTCGAGGACTGCTGTGATGCCCTTCGGCAATCCGTCGCCAGTGTCCGGATGTTTCGCCACCAAAAATTGATAATAGGGCGTCTGACCGATGCTGCGTACTGTTGAATCGAAAAGGTCGCGTGAGACGGTCTCGAGTACTACATATTTGGGCGGTCGTTTGAATTCCACAGCCTTTAAAACAGCCATGTATCCGTCCGAAATCATCCCACCGGCGCCTGAAAGATTCGCCATAGATAGATAGGTGCCGGAGTTTTTGCGAATTTGTTGCTTAAGATGTTCGGCGCCAAGATACGCGCATTTTACTTGTTCGTTGGCGTCTTTTCTGGTGACACCCAGGCTCGCATCGGAATAGAAGCACGAAGAAATGCCGACCGAAGACCCTAGAATGATCATGTCCGGATGATATTGGGAGCCGAGCATGCGATTCAGTTTGCCTGTGAAGTGCTCGTCGAATTTTGTGTTTTCTTTCTGTTGACCGAGAGGTAAAATGCAGTCGAGCAGTACGATCCAGATGATCGTCCAGGCGATCACGCTAGAAAAGATCCCCGGCGAATTGCGCGGCGTTTTTGCTTGCGCCGCTGAAACATTTTTGATCTGGGTTTCCGTTGCCAGTGTCACTTCCGTCCCCTTTCTAATTCCTAGAACTGGAAGTAAATAAACGGAGCATTATTATCCGGCAGGAATGCCACCATCGCCAGAATCAAAATCGAGAAGTAGACAGCTCGCAGTGGTGCTGGAATGCGCTGCAGTAAGCCTTTCTCACGCAGATAGCTGATTGGCATATTGGTGAGTAGGAGAATAGCGACCATGATCAACACAACAGGCACGACGACAGGTAGGTCTGGTTTTAAAATGAGAAACTGTCCTGCTTCCTGGCGCATTAAAAGCGGTGAGAATAGGACCATTTTCTTGACCATTGAGAACGCTACACCGATGTCGTGAACGCGGAAGAATACCCAGCCTACGACCACAACGTGGAAAGTCAAAACAACCGAAAGGAAGGAATAAAGGCGGCTCTGGAAGAAGCCCTGGAAAAGTTTTGACTGTTCCCGATACATGCTGAAATGGCGGTGAATAACCAGACACAGTCCGTGATAGATTCCCCAAACAACAAAACTCCATGACGCACCGTGCCACAATCCGCCCAGAGCCATTGTGATCATCAAATTGCGATCAGTTGCCCATTTGCCGACCCCGCGTGACCCGCCCAGTGGAATGAAAAGGTAGTCTCTGAGCCAGCTGGAGAGTGAAATGTGCCAACGTCTCCAGAAGTCGGAAATATTGGATGCGATATAAGGCATGTTGAAATTGATTGGGATGTGATAGCCGAAAAGCAGCGCTGAGCCGCGCGCGACGTCGGTGTATCCGGAGAAGTCAAAATAGATTTGCATCGCAAACGCGTATGCAAAAACCCATGTCTCGATGCTTCCGTATGCATAATGCGTCTTAGCCATCATCTCAACAAGGACAGCCAGATTGTCGGCAAGCAGAAGCTTCTTTGCCATCCCAATGATAATTAGCTGCAAACCCTCATCGAAATAGGCCAAGTTGATTTTCTTCTCTTCTGCCATCTGTGCTGCAAAATCTTGATAGCGCTTAATTGGACCGGCAATTTGAGTTGGGAAAAACGCCGCGAACAGGGCGAATAGAACAAATGACTTGAGTGGCTTGTTGCCGCGATAAATTTCAAATAGATAGTGAATGAATTCGAAGGTGAAGAACGAAACGCCAAGCGGCAAAATTATGTTGGCTACGAAATGCGAGTCGCCACGTGTGGCTAAATTGAACACGCCTACGGCGCTGTCGATGAAGAAATTTGCATACTTAAAGTAGCCGAGACAGACCAAATTGGCGACTATACCGATTGTAAAAATCAGCTTTTTGCGATCGCCTGCATTGGCTAAGACATTTCCCCAGATGTAGTTGAAAATTGTCATCGCCAGAATTAAGACGATGAAAATCGGCATCCAGCTCATATAGAAAGCGTAGCTGGCGACTAGAAGCATTGGCAGGCGGAAGCGCTGCGGCAGCATCCAGTAAAGGAAAACTATGCAGGGGAGGAAAATTATGTATTGAAAGCTTGTGAACAGCATTGTCTGGCTATCTTCTATACGGAAATCAAGGTGATGTTAGCACGCTGGAAACGGCATACTGGCAGCCTCGGAAACGCCCGCGGGTTAATTGTTTCTATCGTTTGTGATAGCCCTCGAAAGGGCGCGTGAGCTGCAACTTTCAGCACCTCCACTTAGCTGAGAGCTTACTAATCAGAGCTGGTTAAATTTACATGTGCTGAAATAATCACCTAATCTGCAATGCTTTACTGATGTCTCGCCGCCTTCTATTCACGATTTTTGTATTTGCCCTGGTCGCGAGGCTCTGGTTCAATTTCGTCTATCCACATGCAAACAATGCCGGCGCTGCCGATGGTTCGGAGTATTTGCGCCTTGCTCGCGCTCTGGGCGAAGTATTCAGCAACTATCCTGCCCTTGTTGGTGAGATATCGTCGAACTTTTTTCAGGGTGGCTCTTGTGGTCTCTCTCAATTTGCCAAAGATCAAATAGCCAAGTTGTCCGGCTTCTCTCAGAGCGGTCCGGTGTTTCCGGCTTTCATTCTCGCCTCCTGGCTCGTCTCCGGCAGCACTTACGGTCCGTCAGGTTGGATGGCTCCGGTGTTTTTTCAG
>JACMKL010000807.1 GCA_014380105.1 Candidatus Melainabacteria bacterium | reverse complement strand
CTGGTCTTTACACCGGATGGAGCGCGCATCTTGTAGGGGTTTGGGTTGGGATTGAAATCTCAGGCGGTTCGGAGTGCCTGCACCTCTTCCAGCATGCGATAAAGAGTCTTATATGCTCTCGTTTGCACGTAGGGATTTTCGTCCGTGGCGAGAATTCTCAGCACCGCAACCGGTACGTGATAGCTTTCGGCCAATCGAACTCTGACGTCTGGACTCTCGTCGCGAGCGAGTTTCCACGCGGTTTTAATTGAGATGTTCATATTCTCTGCCACCGCTGCACGAACTTGCGGTTCTTCGTGATTTGCTAGTTTTGCAAGCGTGGTGGCATGTGTACGCGGATTTTCCGCGATACGCTCTAAGAGGGTTGTGGAAACATCGTTGGAGAGATGTTCTAGTACCGGAGGCGGCGTATTTGGGTTGATCGCCAAAAGCCATCTAATCCGAGCAGCCTCAGCTTCGATACCTTTTTTGGATTCTTTTTCGACGGGGCGCTTTTCAGCGCGAACGTCGATTTCATTACACAGCAACACTTTTAATGCCTCCCTGATTTGTGTCTCCGGACAGTCCCACCGGAAACGATATGCAAAAGACAGGTCATACTCACCGAGTTCTTTTGCGCGGCCGCCAGCGTCTTGCAGCTTCGATGTACCAAATATGACGTCAATTCTTCTATTATTCATGTAGGTAAAATTGAAACGTCCGGTCCTTCACTGGATGCCCTATATCCAGATTATTACTGATCGTTAACCTTGTCATGGTTAGTCACCCCTATAACTTCGTATAGGGTAGGGGGCAAAAAAATATTAAGTGGCGCACGAGTCACATAAAGACAACGGGGACCGAAATCCCCGTTGTCTTCGAGCTATGCTGTTCTTTCGCGCTTTGGATGTACTGCCTCAAGCGGGCTGACTGCCTAAATGGCTTTTGAGAATCTATATAAGGTGTTGAAGAAACGATTGACCTGGGCGACTGTGCTTTTATTGTTTGAAGCAAGTGCGTTCATGCTCTTGGCTGTTTCCATCGAACGAAACTGAGTCCAACCGAGCATCTCTTGCGGAGCTTTGGAGGAAGCTTCAAGGCGCTCTAGAGTTGAGACTGCACGACATGAAATATAGGGATTTTCGTCTTCGCTCAGAATTTTGAGTATGTCTAGCGGCATCAGTGGATTTTCTGCCATGGCATAGCGCAGGTCAGAATCTTCATGGAAAGCTAGTTCCAAAAGAGTTTCTATATCGATGTTTGGATTTTCCGATACGGCAATTTTTACTTGTGTTGAAGAATGTTTTGCAAGCGCATCAAGCAGTATGGCACTACAGTTGGTATTACTTGCGATAAGTTCAACGACTTGTGCGCAAGCCGTTCGACTGAGTGCTTCTAACACGTCACATGTAGTTTGAAGGCTGGTAGCCAGAATACGATCATTGGTTTGCACTTCAAAATTTGCCAAGCTCACTACTGATTCGGTTGCAAAACGACGACGGGCTGAAGGACAAAGTCTGGTAATTCCAAATTCCATACCGATTATATTCATCACAGTTCTCTCCTCTTCTTCCGTGGAAGAAGCCATTCTGGTGCGGTTTACGGGGATTGCCTGACTGCCTTGAGCGAGTATATACAGGTCCACAATTTTTTAGACACGCTATTGCAAATTTTCTGACTGGCATTCGAATGGCACATTTTTTCACGCGGTATGTAACGTGTTAGTCCAGTCACAGTGCGGGTTTCTGAACATCATATAAAAGGTCCAAATGCCAAAATACGCAAAAATGCTAGGTTTTACCTGTACGTCAATATGAGGTTAGCTATACACACAGTGGACAAACTCCCGCTAGGATAGGAATGTGGGCATGTTGGGTGGGGACGATAGATTAAGAGGTTGAGTCATGGGAGAAACAAACGAAATGCCTTGCGCAAACACTTCCACAAATTCCTACGGCAGAAGTAACGAGGAATTGCAGACGAAGTGGTCAATGGCACTTAATCCTAATACTCCTGCGAAAGTTTTGGCCGAGCTGGCTGAAAATGCGCCAGTAAGCGTCCTTGAAAGAATCGCAGAGAATCCTAGAGTGTCGGCAGAAACGCTTACGAAGTTATCTATGCATTGCTGCTCATCAGTGAGAGCCGCCGTGGCCGAGAATACAAATACTGTTCTGGATATTCTTCTGGAATTGATGCATGACGAAAGTGCAGATGTCCGTTATAGCATCGCTGAAAATCACGCGATGCCCTTAGGCGTACTGCAAAGTTTGCAAGACGACGAAAATCCTTACGTAGCCTCACGCGCACGTAAGACACTGTCGAGACTTGTCGAAAATAAAGTACACCACGGACAATTTAGAACTAATTTTGAAATGTTGATGAACCGGAAAGTTCAAAACGGATAGAAGGCGTCCCAAACGAAAAGAAGAGAGAGTCAGGAAAAATCCTGGTTCTCTTTTTTTGCTTACATGCGCGCGAATAGACCCTAAACGCCTGCTCTATTAATCTCGCGAATGCGGCTGTCGGAGACTATTTCTCCGTCTTTCATTCGAACAATGCGACTGGCGCGATTGGCGACTTCGCCATCGTGAGTGACCAGAATGACTGTAATACCTTGAGTAACCAGGTCGTCAAACAAAGTAAGAATTTCTTCCGCTGTGTGACTGTCGAGAGCCCCTGTAGGCTCGTCGGCGAGTAAGATGCGTGGTTTGTTGACGATGGCGCGTGCAATTGAGACACGCTGCTGTTGACCGCCGGATAATTGATTTGGGCGGTGATGGATGCGTTGTCCAAGACCAACCTGATTGAGCGCAAATTCAGCGCGTATCTTCCGCTGTTCTTTTGGAACACCCGCGTAAACCAGAGGCAGCATGACATTTTCGAAAGCAGTCATCGATGGAAGAAGATTGAATTGTTGGAAAACAAAACCAATAGTTGAATTTCTAATGGAAGCTAATTCGTCGTCGCCGAGATTGAAGACATCATTTTGATTGAGGATATAAGTGCCATTGGTTGGCCTGTCCAGGCAACCAATCAAATTCATCAGTGTCGATTTGCCTGAGCCCGAAGTTCCCATGATTGCTACATAATCGCCGTCTTCGATTTCGAGGTGTAACTGTTTTAAAGCATAGAGTGGCTCTTCTCCCATCTCGTATACACGATCTATTTTGTCGAGGATTACAACGTTGCGTTGTGCGTCAGCCATGTTAGTCAGTCCTCAAAGCAACGATCGGATCGAGGAGGGCCGCTTTGCGGGCAGGATAAATGCCGAAGAAAAGTCCGATGCCGAGTGAAACAGCAAATGCCAGACCGATCGAAAATGGCGTGACGATGCAGGTCCACTGGGCGAAACGCCCGATTGAGTCTGCACCTATCATTCCGAGGGCAATACCGAGTAAGCCACCAGCCACTGAAAGAATTACCGCTTCAAAAACAAATTGCCAGAGAATATCTGCGAACTTTGCGCCAATTGCTTTTCTAATTCCAATTTCACGTGTGCGCTCCGAAACTGACACAAGCATGATATTCATGATGCCGATACCGCCAACGAGCAGTGAGATGCCCGCTGTTGCGCCAAGGAGCAAGGAGAAGACGCCAGTAATGGACTGCGCCGTTTGCATGATGTCCATTTGAGTTCTGATTTGAAAGTCGTCCTGGTCTGGATTCTTTATGCCGTGGCGAAGACGGAGTAGATTGGTAATTTGAAATTGCGCTTGCAGATCTTCGCCATCTTTGGCTTGCGCCAGGATCATTTTGACTGCTTGCCCGGTTACGGTGTTTAATCCAAAAAGAGTACTGTAGCCAGTTGTTAGAGGTATAAAGATTTGGTCGTCCATATCAGTCATTTGATTGGCGCCTTTCTTTTCCATCACACCAATTACTTGAAAGAGTTCACCACGCACCAGAATAGATTTACCAATTGGTTGTTCGTCTGGAAATAAGTCTTCGCGTACGGTATCACCGATGGTGCAGACTCGGGTGGCTTCTTTCATGTCATCGATAGTGAAGAACCGCCCCCGGGCTGGGTGGAAATTGCGCACTTCGCAATAAGCTGGCTCTGTTCCGAGCACCGTGGTGGAAGTGTTGTATTCGCCATGCTGTACTTGATATGAGCTTTGATACTGAGCTGCCACTTCTCCAACTGAAGGACAAGTCTCTTTGACTGCCTTTGCATCTTCGTAAGTGAGAGTAGGTGCCGTGCCCTGACCCTGAGAAATACTGGCGTTGCTTGCGGCGCCTGGGCGAATATATATGAGGTTGACGCCGAGTGATTGAACTTGCTTTTCAGCTTCTTTCTTTGCGCCTTCGCCAATTCCCATAAGGGTGATGACTGAAGCGATGCCGATTACAATACCGAGCACTGTCAAACCACTTCTGAGTTTGTTGCTCAGAATTCCCTGCCAGGCGATTTGAATTAACTCGCGCAGCCCCATTTAGTTTGGCGACTCCATTTATCTAGCGACCCATACCACGACCGCCGCCGCCTCTGCCGCCACCCATGCCACCGAGAGGTCCGCCGCCCATGCCGCCACCGCGCCCGGAATAGCCTTCTTTGGCGAGGTGTTCTTTCGAAAGACCCTTCATGATGTAATCGCCTTCTTTCAGACCGGTCAGAACAATGATGTCGCGATCGACAGCTGCTCCGGTTTTAATAGGTTTGAATTCGGGATTGCCGTCTTTATCAGGAATATAAACTCCCGTCTGCCCTTTTTTCGAAACGACGCAAACTGACGGAATCATCAGTGCATCTTCTTGCTCGCCAACCTGGAAGCCTGCGCTAACATTCATGCCGGAAAGTAAGCTGGCAAGCGCTTCTTCGTCGAGCTTTGCGTGCACTTCAAAAGTGGTTACGTTCATAGTCACGATTGCAGCCGGTGCAATTTGTGTAACGATGCCTCTGAATTTTTTGTCCGGAAAAGATGTGGCAACGATTTCAACTTCTTGTCCGATTTTAATTCTCGGCACATTCGCTTCCGAAACTTGTGCCACCAATTCCAATGTTCCAGCCAGAGCTACAATCGAGCTTGATGTCGCAGACGTTGTGGCAGCCGAAGTAGTTGGCGTTACGATTGCGCCGCTTTCGGCATATTTCTGCGTAATGACGCCATCAAAAGGAGCCCGAATTCGCATGTCGTTAAACATGCTTTGCAGGTATTTGTAAGTGCCCTTCGCTTGTTCAGATTGGTGAAATGCGGCTGAGACATCTTCTTTCCGGTAGCCTGCCTTCATCAATTTGTATTGTTGTCCAAGCGTTTCTCTTTCGGATTCGCTTTGTGCCTTGGAGAGCTGCGCTTGCTCAAGCTCACGCTCTGCTGCATTCAATTGCGCTCTAGTTACTTCTGCGGCTGTTTCAGCATCAATTGCGGTCTGATCCGAAATGGCACCACTAGTGGATAGAAATTTCTGCGCTTTTGCGAACTGTTCGTTTCTCTTTAGCTGTGCACGCAATGCTTGCATTTGAGCGCTCAGTCTATTGATATTTTGTTGTGCGTTTATGACGCCATCTTTGGCACGCTGTTCTTGAAAGCGAGATGCCAGGACTTCTTGCGGACGATTACCCGCTTTCAATTTATTGAAGTTGTCCACTGAAGTCAGATAGGCTGCTTTCGACGACTCGACCTGTCCAGCCAAATTACTGTCGTCCATGCGAGCCAGAATTTGACCCTTTTTGACGCGGTCACCCTGGGTCACAAACAACTCCATCAAAAGACCCGTTTGCTTGGGGCTGATTTTTACTTCGCGAATTGGCTTGATTAGCCCGGTTGCGATAACTTTGATGTTAGCCGTGCCACGTTTGACTTTTACCGCATCCTTCTTCCAGTCTGCGTTTGTTGACTTATTTTGGGTCATAAAATAATAGGTTGTGCCGGCGGCCAGCAAAACAACTAAACCAATGATCCAGAGTTTGCGTTTAGACGAGCGCTTTTTCTTCGCTGCTAGAGGCTTTTCGTTAATTGCCCCGTCTGTTGTTTCGCGGGTTACTTCTTTGGGATTCAAGAGCTGTTCAAACCAATTCATAGTATTAAACGGTAGTGTAGACAATCGACGAGCGTGCGAGGGACATGTTCCTACCTATATTAGCCCCATTATTATTGTAAATTCCCCGTAGAACCTATTTTAGGCGGTTTGACGGCAGTTAAAGTATCGACCGAAATCATTCCGGTATCCCGAAGCAGTTGTGCTTGGGCAATGTTGTAATTGATGATCGCTTGCGCCTGACTGGTTAATGAATTGATGTAGTCACGCTGCGCTTGAATAAGTTCCAAGTTGATACCTTGCCCGTAACGGAGGCGCAGGTTTGCCAGACGTAATTGTTCGCTCGATGAAAATACCGCTTCGCCAGCGACGTCGACTTGTTCTGATGCGGTGAGCATATTAAGGTATGAACTGTGAATTTGTTGCATCACGTTGAGGAGTGTTTGGTTCGATTGGAGCATTGCCTGTCTGGCTTGGGCACGCGCTGCCAGAGTATTGGCCGCACCAACTGCGCCGAAGCCGTCCAAGTTCCAACTCAGGTCGAAGCCTGCACTGAATGAACGTCCGCCGCTGCCACTAATACCGATGCCACCACCGCCGGAGCCGGTTGGAATAATGACTGTCGAGCCGGATAGATTTGAGGAGCCGCCTCCCGTCCCATTTGAATAAGATTCGCTATGTGTTTTTGATGCGAAAAACTGCATGGTCGGATAAAGTTGCGACGCGGCAACTGGAATATTTCTCGCTGCAGCGCGGCGCAAATATTCAAACTGTTTCAGTTCTGGCCGCCTGTATGCAGCCACGCCCACCAATTGATTGATGTTCCAATCTTGATTGACCAAACGCGCTTCTATTGCGCGAATTTCGTCAGGATAGATGTTGGTGCGAATGTTTGAATTCATAGCGACCGACAATAAAATTGCTGATTGTCGAACGTTTACTTCCTGCTGTAAGAGCGCTTGTTTGTCGAGGGCGAGCTGCGTTCGTGATTGATAAATTGCGAAATTTGTGCCTACTCCAGCCTGCTTCAATTGCTCATTGAGTGAAAGTTGGGCGCGAGAAAGTTCGACAGATTTCACGCGAATTTGAAGAAGAACATGGTTGAGAATCAGCTCGTTGTAGCGCCGATAAACTTCCATAAGCGCATCGTTGACTGACGCGTTAAGCGCACTCTTCGCTGCTTTTGTGCGATTCAAATTGACGAGCGCATTGTAAAAAACACCGCCGCCCTGAAATACTGGATAACGAACAGTTGCCGAATCCGTATACGTTGTCGAAATCGGACGACCTTGGCTGTCCACTTTCTGCCCGCGATAAGTAAGCGTGAAGTCTGGAAGAAATTGCCCAAGCGCACTCAAATATTGATATTTCTGCGAGTCGTATCCAGCTGACGAAATTCTGATTGGCAGACTGTTGTACAAAGCGTACTTAAGGCAATCTTTCAGAGAAATTATGTTGTTGTAAGTCGCTTCCAGTCGAATTGGTGGGAGTCTTTTTTTGCCGATTGGTAACAGCTGGGAAACCGGTATTGGCTCGAGCTGCACCTCGCGTGCTTTCTCTAAATCTCTGCCTTTCAGTGCTGGGTCTGCGTTTTCGGACGCGAAGGGAGGACGCATGGCGGGTTCGGGGTAAAGTTGCTCAAGCGACGTACCCGGTGGTGGGTCTGTCAAAGAAGGCGGCTGCGGAATTTTAACCGGGTCTGGCGGCGTTGGCTGAGCCCAGGCTGAATTCGTGCAGAAGAGTGCGCTCAAACCGAGGATAGCAAGGAAGCGAAATTTTGGGCTGGCTGGCATTTTTCAGTTTCCGAACGGGGATTTCGCCCCTCTTTGTTTCCTGGCACGTGTAACTGTGAGCGGATCGACATAGATCGTACCAGTCTGAGGCTATATTCAGCTTCCATATCGGCATGAAAGCTTGTTTTCTTGGGCGATGTCGCCAGGCGCACACAATTCGTTAGACGTCCCCTGAAAACCTCCTGTTCCCTAGTTCAGCTTAGTCCTCGTTAACCATATTGCCTCACTGGGCTTGCTGTTGAGAAGATGATTTGTATATGATCAGGGTGAAACGTCCGGACTGGCGAGAGCGCGGTGGACGAATAATGGTGAAACGGAATGAAATTAAAACGCGCAGTAATTGCCCATCCACCGTTCTACGGCGTCATGAGCTTCGTCGTTTTTAGAAAGTTACGCTGGTATTTGCTGGTGATTGCAGCATATGCCTCGATCGTCGCGTTGATTGCTCCGCATTTCGTTGACGGCAAATCCGTCATCCAAGCCAATTCAAGCCTCTTTGCCGGAGTCATACTCAGTTTGCTCCTCGTCTTCCGCACCAATAGTGCCTATGACAGATGGTGGGAAGGGCGCAGGCTATGGGGACAATTGGTTAATGACCTGCGTAACTTTTCAATCAAATACTACGAATTCGTTCGTCCGAATTTGGAAGAGCGCGAACGGATGGCGAGTTTGCTGATTCGATTTGCGGTCTCGTTGAAAGATCATTTGCGGGTAATTGATTCAACCCGCTCGCGTGCTCCTGAATGTGAAGCGCCTGCGCAGCATCCGATGGCAATCGCGCAGGAAATTTACTCTGTGTTAGATACGCATCGTCGCGAAGGACGAATTGATTCGATGATGTTTACCGTGATCGATCCGCATTCTCGTGCACTCATGGACATTTTAGGATCGTGCGAGAGAATCGCAACGTCACCAATTACGGTTTCACACAAGAGCATTATTCTGCATATTATCGTCCTGTATTTGATGATGGTCTGCTGGGGTTTGGCTCCTGATTTTGGCTTGTGGTGCGTGCCTGCAGTTGTGATGGGTGCGTATATGGTGCTCGGTCTCGAAATTGTCGCGGAGGAAAAAGAGCATCCGTTTGGTGATGCAGAAGAAGATTTGCCGATGGAAAGTTTTTGCAACAACATCGACCGCTCCGTAAGTAAGCTACTCCTGTGCGATAGCCTTCTGGCTCGTGATGCGGAGTTTCAGGCGATTGCTGCCAAGCAATCACAGAAAGTACTTTTGTAGTCGGAGTTAATTCGTTTGTTGCCTCTATTTGAAAAGTGCTATTCGATATTTTTTCTGCTCTACTTCATTTTTGCCAGTTGTTTCTTTGTGTCTTTGACTGCAACTGCGACTTTGCTAACATTTTGGTTCGATAAAAATCGTCGAATCGTGCACTACATCTCATGCTTCTGGGGTTGGCACTATTTCCTGGTCAATCCTTTTTGGAAATTTGAAATAGAAGGTCGAGAGAATATCGACCCTAATAAGACTTACATTTTGATTGCCAACCACGCATCGTATTTTGATATTTTGGCGATGTATGGACTATTTCGGCAATTTAAATTCGTTTCGAAAGAGACCATTTTTAAGATTCCATTGATTGGATGGAACATGTATTTGAATCAATACGTGAAAATAAAACGCGGAAATATGTCCAGCATCAAAGAGATGATGGCGACATGCAGGCACTGGCTCAAGCAAGGCGCTTCAGTAATGATGTTTCCAGAAGGCACCAGAACTGAAAATGGTGACTTCTTGCCTTTCCGTGCAGGCTCATTCACTCTTTCTCTAGAACTTGGAATACCAGTGGTGCCGATTGTGATTTATGGAACATATGAAGTGTTTCCAAAAAATCGCAATTCAATTCATGTATTTCAGCCGATCAAAGTCAAAGTTCTGCCACCAATGGATCCAAAGGATTATGAGGGCAAGCCGGGCAAGATGAAAGATGATGCAGTCACCGCCATGTTGGCTGTGCACGATGATTTGCGCAGAAAAAATGCAGTCGCAATAGGCTCTGGTGAAAAACCGGAGCGATTAGTCGGAACAAGCAAGAAGTAGTTTATTTCTTGCCGGCTGCAGTTGTTTGTTTTGCTGCGGTGTCAAAACGCTTTTGCAATTCTTTTTCGTTGAGTTCTTCTTTGTGAGTTGCAATCCACCAGGTGTTGCCGGTTGGATCTTGAACGCCACCACTGCGATCGCCGTAGAATTGATCGGCTGGCTTCATTACTGATGTGGCGCCGTTCTTCAAAGCACGGTGATATGAAGTGTCAACGTCTTCAACATAAATATAGAATCCATTTGCTGTAGCTTTATATTCTGCGCAACCTTCGCCCATCATAATTAAGGTGTCGCCGATTTTTACTTCAGCGTGACGGATGACACCATCTACTTTCATATTCTCTGTCACGACTGCGTCAAAAGTCTTTTCCAAAAATTCGATCAGTTGAGGTGCACCATTTACGATCAGATAAGGCACAACTGTGTGGCTGCCTTCACGTTTCCATTTATGACTCATGATTTTACTCCTAATCGCTAGAGCGTTCGAGCTCTTCCCATTCTTCCGGTTCGTAGTTTAGTTTGACCGCTCTGGCGCGATCATCCGAAGCTTCTTTTGTTTTGCCTAGTTTTGTGTGCACGAGTGAGCGGTGAAAATATGCCGCTCCATTATCGGGAGTTATCTTAGCGGCTTTATTAAGGTCAGTCATCGCTTGCTGATGGTCTTCGAGCTTATGATAAGCAAGTCCTCGCGTGTCGTATGCTTCAGACATGTTTGGTGAGAGTTTGATTGCTTTATTGGCATCCTTTACTGCTTCGTTGTAATTGCCGACAATCAATTGTGACCAGGCGCGATTGTTGTATGCCATGGCGAATTTGGGATCCGCCGAAATTGCCATGGTGTCATCTTTTACAGAAAGGTCGTGATGGCCCAAATGATGATTTAAAATTCCGCGCAATAAAAACGCCTTTGCCATTTTGGGATCGAGCTTTACGGCGGAATCGCAGTCTCTAACACCTTCTTCAAAGCGTCCCAGTTTGTTTAAAGCCTCGGCACGATCGAAATAAATAGAGGCATCTTGAATTTTTTCAAGCGATTTGTTCAAGTAAACCAGCGCTTCTTTGAATTTATTTTGCCTGAGTAATGGAACTGCATTTTGATATTCAAGTCTGCCAAGGAAATCAGGTTTTGATCGAACTGAAAAATACATAGCGCTTGCACCAAGAATTAGAAGTGTGAGCGCAAACCCTGTCACCAGTGAATCACGACCTCTCCATGTCATCGAAAGATCGCGTCGGAAGAACGCAGACAATAGTGCTCCTGCCAGAAAGCCACCGAGGTGAGCCGCATTATCGACGCCCGGGATGAAGGCACCATATACGCAACTAATCACAACTGCCACTAGCAAAACAATTCGCGCTGGTCGAAAAACTTCCTTGATAGATACGCCATTACTAAAAACTGCTTCTTCAACGAAACAAGCAAATAGACCAAATAGCGCTCCAGATGCTCCAGCACTGACGACGTAAGGATTCCAGATCAAACTGGAAAGTGAGCCAGTTAAAGCTGAGATTATGTACAGCGCCAGCATGCGTCGACTGCCGAGTAATTTCTCGGTGGATGGTCCAAGATTGAAGAGTACGTAGAGATTAATTGCGAGGTGGAAAATGCTCGCATGGATGAAACAGTTGG
>JACMKL010000806.1 GCA_014380105.1 Candidatus Melainabacteria bacterium | reverse complement strand
GGGTTTCACCAGACAACAATGTCAGTGGTTTTAAGAGCACATTCAGAGATGGTTTCGTCGATTCACTCAATTCATGGATGAAAGCTTCTCAAGGACGGCTTTACTATGTAATGGTGCCATCGAAAGAAGAGGCAACCTTGACGTGCGAATGGACGGGCGATCCTCTGGCTGTAAAAGCTACAGGGCAACACGTTGAGCAAGGTGTCTGCATGCTGGCTTCAGCAGATAGCGGCAAAAATTACATCGAGATCGGTCGTGCCGATATTCGAATTTTGACTATTGATCGTAATTCGCAGCAATCACTTTCTGACGAAGAAATGAAAAAGACTTGTTTGCACGAATTAGGTCATGCTATGGGTTTACAAGGACACTCTACAAACAATCACGACATCATGTTTTTCTCAATGTCGAACACAAATTGGCCGGTGCTCTCGAAAAGAGACAAGGCGACACTATTTATGATCTATCAGGGCTATCAGCCGATCGCCAGCATGCAACAGTAGCGGCTTTGCTAATCGATCTAATCGAGCTAGTCGAGCTAGTCGAGCTGATTGAGCTAATCGAGCTTATCGCCGGGGCGAGCCAGGTCTTCGATCAGAATTATCGAGCCCTTGAATTTCTTGCGTTTCAATGTTCGACCGACAACCTCGGCGACTCCTGACACAGCATTAACTGGAGCCAGTCGCAACTCGATTTTCTTTTCTTCAAGATTACTTTCTGTAGGAGTGCAGCCTTTTTCGAGATCGAGTTTTGGCACCACCACTAATTGCATTGGTTCGCTGGCAGGAGCAGTCTGCGCTAACGCTGCACCCGAATAAATAATAGAAGAAATTGCGCAAGCAAAAACTAAAGTGCCTGGCAGAAAGCTCGCACACTTCGCTGAAAACGTAGCCATTTTAAATACCACGGAGTTTATGGAGGTTATCGAGGTTATTTAGCGCCTGGCATTTCCATCATCTTATAACCAGATGTGGGAGGTGAAAATACCGAAGCCAAAGGAGTTTCGGTTGAATACTTTTTCAATTTCATGGTGCTGCTGTACGATGGACCCTTAGTTGTAGACAGGACGACACAATTGATGTCATCGCCGGTCCAGGTTTCGGTGGTCGCACCTTTCACTTCGGTTTTCCAACCGTGGCATGGATGACCGTCAATGGTTTTGGTGCCAAGAGAGATTGCTTTTGCTGCTTTAGCAGATGTTTCGTCAGTGATGGCGGTGGCAGGATCTGGATTATAAGGAATGCGCATAACCATTTTTTGGGCTTCCATAATCGAGTACATCACTTTCTTTGGAGTATCGATCAGGGAGACAACCTTTCCACCTGGTGTAGTGATTTCGTTGCGAACGTGTCCTTGCCCGTCATTGAGCATGCGAAGGGTTTGATTGCCCATATTGGTTTGCATCTCGTATGTGGCGTCAAAAGGCTTCTTAGACCATTGTGCGTGACTTTGACTGCAAAGGCAGATGGTTAAAACCGACAGAATGACTGTTTGCGCAACTACTTTTCTCATACCGACTTACTTCTCCTAGTCTCACGCGAGTGAGAAAGCATTCATTTATATATGTTTTACTGGGCAGCCGACAAAATTACCATGTTTCCCACAAATAAACCTCATGACATTTGAAAAACGCCAGCCTAGCTTCATTCACAATCTAATTAGGGTCTTCGAAAGGGCATACCGGCGCACCTCTTGGGCTTGATAGTAAATGCCTAAAGCTTTACATCAGACGAGTCCAATATGACCACCTGGGTCCCTACGTCAACAAGGTGGCGCGCCAGAATATCTTTCAAAACGCTCTTTTTGATGTGAATGCAACCTTCCGAAGTGGCATGTCCAATTGACTTTTCTTCATTAGGACTTCCGTGCATCGCTATTGAATACCAGCGCACTTTGCCACCATTTAGACCAGATGAAACTAGCTTTGGTCCCGTTTGATCTCCGTCCAATCCTATAAAGGCATAACCATAGGCATAATCTGATTTGCCATCACGATTGAAATCAACTGCATTCATAGTTTTAAAAATTGTGGACAAAGCGTCTGGGCTACTTAAAGCCGCCCTTGCGTTTAGCGAATTTCTCGATAGCGTCTTTTTGACACTCGAATCAATTGCACACAATTTTGGATCGTCAGTAAGAATTACATCAACACGAAACTTTCCAGTCGGCGTGATGCAATCTTGCATGCTGGTTTTCTTCTTAAGCTCACCGCGCCCAATGCCGACTGTAGTCGTCAATAAAATACGACCATCACCATCTTTGATGACCAGCTGTTTCAACTTCCTATCGATAATTATGGAATTACCAGAAGAAAGATTTTGCGCAAACACTTGTGCTGTGCCAACGGTAAAAAAACCGCAGGCAAGCAAAGCAACAACTGATTTGATCATTTGGTTGACGAAATTTCGAACAAACTATTCGGCAACTTTAGGTCCGGTCAAAGCTTCAAAAATTCTACGCCAAAGGGGCTTATTGCATTCTTCTAAATCTTTGATCGTTTCGTCTACAGTCATGCGCAATTGCTCGGCAATTTCTCTGATTTCGCGCGTTTCATCAAGCAGTCTGTCAGCATCAAGACGAATGTCGAAAAGCTCACGTTCGGCTATGGTGACTTGGCTGGCACGCGTCATCAAGTCAGGCAACAATTGCAGTTGGTCTTCTTTTGTCGCTATCTGAGTTTCCAGCCAGTGATTTCTATTTGCTGAAAATTTCAGTTCGGAATTCGAAAAGGACAACTGTGCGCGTAGCAAATCGATGGTGGCACATAGCTCGTTGATGACGATCGATGCGTCATCGTTATCCTTATATTTAGATATCCCCGACATTATTTCAATGTCAGCACCGAAAATCTCTGCACCAATCCCGGTGCCAGTCTCTGGGACCGCATGGAGTTTGGTTATTGGAGAATCTGGTGTTGCATCGATGGGAGGGGCTGCCGAAAAGACACTATCGAGAAGTGGCTCTAGACCGTCCAGGCTGGCACGATCAAAGACTGGCGGCTCAAACGAAGTATTCAAGTTGGTAAATGTCATCTGCGAACTCGCTTTCTAGACTAATGGCACCATGGTATCTCATGCGGTACCGGTTGCATATACCAAATTTTCCAAAACGACGTTGATTATCCGCCAGTCGAGTATTCAACAGGCGCACAAACGGGCCGTGCGGCGTTGTAAAAACCTCGAAAATTTGTCTAATCGAAAATTAGAATGTTCCGCTGGCAACTGTAACTGCTTTATCAGGATGAAAATACTTCCTGGCAGCCGCATCTACTTTCTCTTTGGTCAGCGACAGATAATGATCAGAAATCTTGTCGAGTTCGCCAACACCTAGTCCAAGGAATTCGAATTCCGTGATTGCTCTTGCAATACCAAGCGAAGAGCTCAAGCCAACCTTGAAGGTTCCTAGAGCGCGACCAGTCTCCTTGGATAGTTCATCAGCAGAGATGCCGTTCTTCAAATAATCTTGCACCACTTCCGATACTAGTGAAAGTGACCTCTCTAGATTGGTAGCGTTGACGCTCAAGGATACGGACCAAGGGGAAGCACCGAATGCAGTGTCTGAGAAATTGGAATAGATTCCATAAGTAAGTCCGGCTTTATCGCGAACGACTTGTCCGAGTCTTGACGTGATGGTGTCTTGTCCAAGAGCAGCGTTCGCCATCTTGGCGGCATAGAAATCTACTGAATCGCGTTGCAGTTCGCTTACGTGAGCCATAATCAAGTCGGTCGAACTCTTATCTTTGAGTTTTACATCGATACGCGTGCCTTTAACGGGCAAGGACACTTTTGGAATCTTGATGTCTAGAAGTTCGCCACCACTCCAGTCGCCAAATTTCTCAGTGAGAAGTGAAACTGTCTGATCAATGTCCATATCTCCTACCACAGTCATGATTGTTGATTTTGGACCAACCAGACGATTGTGTAATACCTTCAAGTGATCAATGGTGAGGGCGTCAATTTCTGCCAATTGCTCTTCGTATGTCGCTTCATAGAAAGGATGGTCT
>JACMKL010000805.1 GCA_014380105.1 Candidatus Melainabacteria bacterium | reverse complement strand
CTTTTCCGAAAAGTGGTCGAGCATCTCGATTAGGTTTGGATGTCTAACTCGATTTAAGGCTCGAATTTCAGATTGGAAAAGTACAACTTGAGCATCTTTGCTAAGTTTTTCGCTGGGTAATTCTTTAATGGTGACTTCGCGACCGGTACGCCGATCTTTGCCACGATATAAAGTCTGTCTCTCAGTTGACGCCATAATCGCATGCACACTGTAGTTGTTGTTATTCAACGTGCAGCCAATGGGATATATGCGATTAAGTTCGATTGGTGCTTTGCTCAATTCGCAGCCTATGAAGTCTATTCTGAGACTTTTATACTAACTGAATTTGCATACATGCCCAATAAAAAGACGCTCACGAAGGAAACAGGCGCTATTTAGTGAGCGATAAGGTGCTTGATAGTGGCACTGAATGTGGTATCAACGAATACTTACTTGAAACTCGTTAAATTGTTTTGAGCTGGAATATTTACCAACCTACATACAATTTGTTTGACATCTCGGGTTTGGTAAAAATCGCGTGTACATTGGCGTCCCTTGACTACAGTTTTGCCATTCAATAGATCTGGTCTGCTAGAATCTAAGCGAGCTATTCGTGGGCAATAGTCACAGGCAAGAAGCGCTGGCAGCTTGGTTAGGAGGCATCGATGGTCGAGACCATTCATCTCGTGAGACAGATTGCAGTTAGAGCAATCGTCACGGACAACTTCAAAAACCAGGTGGGCGCCGAGATCTCGCGCAACCTTCAGCAAATTGATGCTGAGTTACAGCAGTTGGAATTTAAAGGCAAGCGCGCCATTGCAGATATTGAAAAGCGCAGCGGTGGAGCAATCACTCCGGACGCACGACTTCAGATTGAAACCATTCGTCAACAAATTGAAGCCGAGAAAATGCGACTTCTTCAATATAAAGAAGAGATGCAAGGACAAAGCCAGGCATTGACTGAATTACCGGTCGGTAGCGTGGTCACCCAATTCACAGTCGAAAACCCTGTCGAAGTCAGGGTCGGGGAAAACATTTTCCAGCGCTTGGAAGGCGGAGAAATCCTTGTCAAGGACGGCATCATCCAGGAAATTCGAGTCTAAAAGACTGACTTCCGAACAATGCCGTCGATGAATTTTTTAGGTCTTAGAGGTAGTCTTTGAGGCGCAATGTCACATTGCTTTGTCTCAAAGCGCGCAACGCTTTCAACTCAATTTGACGGGTGCGCTCGCGGGTAATACCGACGAGTTTGCCGACTTGTTCAAGTGTGCGTTGTTTGCCGTCGTTCAATCCAAATCGAAGAACCAGAACTTCACGCTCGCGAGGGGTGAGCATCGACAGAACTCCTCTGATGTCATCTGACATCAAACTTGCTTCAGTCGAATCTTCCGGACGCGAAGAGTTTTCGTCCTCAACTAATTCAGAAAGTGAGTTGTCGTCATCTTCTCCGTATGGAGTATCGAGCGACAGCGGTGAACGATTGGCTGCAAGAATATCTTTGATCTTGTTCACCGATACATTCATACCGGTGGCGAGATCTTCAAGATTAGGTCTGCGACCCAAGTCTTGCGACAATTTCCTGGTTACTTTTCTAAGATTGTTGATGGTCTCAACCATGTGAACCGGTACACGAATTGTTCGTGACTTGTCGGCAATTGCTCTGGTGATGCCTTGACGGATCCACCAGGTTGCATATGTAGAGAACTTGTATCCTCGCTCCGCATCGAACTTCTCAGCGGCGCGAATTAGTCCTAAATTGCCTTCTTGAATTAAATCAAGAAATGGCAAGCCACGACCTTGATACTTTTTCGCAACAGAAACAACTAGTCGCAGATTAGCCTGTACCAACCGTTTCTTCGCGAGCATGTCGCCTCTGGTGATACGTCGAGCAAGCTCGATTTCTTCAGAGGCAGTCAAAAGTTTGATGCGACCAATTGAGCGCAGGTAAAATTGCACCGGATCTTCTGATGTGCCAGCTGCGGCACGTTTGCCCAGAGCAATCGACTCGCCTTCGTCTTCGCTATCATCTTTATCTTTGATAGCGCTTGCCTCAATTTCGTCATCACCGCCAAAGGCGGCATAACCAGGCATTAAATCGTCGAGACTGAAATCTTCCACAGTAGATGCGTACTTCCTATTCATTTTCCTGACGGCTTGCGCCGCTGCACGGTAGTTACCAGCGAGATGCGGATTTAAGCCGCAACTCAACAAAATTCGACGCTAAGCACCCACCCTATTGGGCAGTTACATAGCTATTTAGTTGTCCCACCAAAGATGGAGACGCCTTCTCTATTAAAATGTTCCGACCCATATCTTGATAAGTGGGTTATCCCTAGATCTGGTCCGGGATTCACTTTATTTGAACTTGCCATAGCTATGTAGCCCACCCAGGCCTAAGGAATTGAATCCCAAATAAGTCATTAAAGTTAGAAGTAAGCCGACGATAGAGACCAGGGCCAGTTTTTCTGGCGAACACTCTCTATGGACGCGCAAGTGAATGTAAGCGGCATAGCTCAACCAGGTCACCAGTGCCATCGATTCTTTGGGGTCCCATGACCAGTACGTGCCCCAGGCGTGATTAGCCCAGAGACCGCCGGTGATAATGCCGAAGGTTAGGAGCGGCATCCCTATGGCGATACAGCGATAGCTTATATCGTCATAAAGCTCAGCCCCGCGTAAATCAATTTTGGATTTATTGATACGGTCAAGTAATTTGAAAGAGACGACGGTGCCGAAAAAACTAGCTCCGGCAAATAGAATTTGCAGCCAGGCGGTATCAACTGATGTGAAAGTGCCAAGCACAATTGCGAGTAAAGCCAGGAGGACGGTCACTATTGCAGAGAACATACTGGCCACTCTTCCGGATCTATACAACTGAATAAATCCGGCTAGACCGCCTAGAAAAAACATCGCATATGAAATGATCAGTGGTGGTACGTGCACCCAGCGCCAGTAGCTAACTAGAGCCGGCACCAGGGGTGTAATGTCATGCTGACTTTGAGGTAACCAACTTCCATAAAGGAACATAAGTAACGCGGTGAGACTGGCGAGCCAGCCGAGTTGCCTGATTCCGTATGTTTGAGCGAGAAACAAATAGCCGCCCATAGTTGCCCAGGCAAACCACAGAAGTGACTCGTATAAATTGGCGAGTGGAAATCTTTGAGCATCTATTCCGCGAAATATGATCGCCGCTGTTAAAGAAACGAAGGCCATAATAAGCGCTCCGGAGCCGATTTTAATTAGCAGGTCTTTCTTCTCTTTGAAGCCGTTAGAGGCGACAAACACCCAAAACGACATCACTGAAGTAACTCCAGCTGTGTTCGTCAGTGCCATCTGCATTTCGGACATCAGTTATCTCCTTGGAAATCCTTTGCAGAATCTCCTTTTGCGGCTGTCGCAAGTTCTTGTTTTGGGTGAACTTTCACTGAAAGTTCAGATGATGGTGCTTTTTCTGTGGCTGGTCCAAATTCCGCTTCTAAATCGCTTGCCATACGCTTGACCAGGCGCTCAAATCCAACTTTATCTTTAACCGAGCGACCACCCATGTAAAGTGTGTTGCCATCTGCATTTCGGTCCAGGCTGAGCCAAAAGTGTCGGTGTGGAATCGCTGCCATCAAGACGCCAACGATGATGAATGCAAATGCGAAATAAGTGACGGGTAGACCGGGATCGCATTTGTATTGAAGACCGGTAATCGGCACCAGTTTTTTAAGTTCAATAGTGACGGGTCCAAGTCTTGCCGGTTTATTCTGAGTCAATTGTGTCAATAATCTTGGTGCTTCCCAGTCAGGACGTTTTGCAAAAACCTTGATGGGAGTGCCATCTGCGCGGATGGAAAAGAGCATCATTGTGTCTTGATCGAGTGGAAGAAATGCTGCGTACAATTTGCCCATCGGTCGCAAATCCAGGCGTTTCTCACTACCATTAAAATTGAGGACAACATTATCTAGTCCCCAGCTTGATTGATAGATGTCGACGCCTTCATAAGTGAGTGGATTGTTGACTGAAATTTCTTGAGTCCTTACAACTTTTCCGGTTTTGTCAACAACACTCAGCGTCGAGAACCATTGCTTGGGCTCACCGGTTGGATAATCTTCGCGTTTTGTAGCATCCACTCTCACGGACCATGAAGGTAATTTTCCGACCCATAGTTTTGAGTGTTCGGATTCTTGAAAGTCTAGATGATTGTCTAAAAGAACTGGCTGAAAGCCATTGAAGCCAGTCCAAGAAGTGATGGTCACTCCAACCAATAACGACAGTAATCCAATATGCGTAACTGTCGCTGCCAATCTTCCGTATTTTCCATATTCGGCGAGGATTTTCTGATCGCTTGTTTTGACGTTATAGCCGCCCTTTGAAAGCTTGACTGCGACTACCGCAAGCAGGCTCGAATCATTGCGCGTGATCGGTATCGACGTATTGAAAGGCAATTTGACGATATCTTTCCCGGTCAAAAAAGGTAGTGGTTTACTCAGTAATTTGACTCGTGGAAAAACTCTCAAGAAGCTGCACGCGATCATGTTGACTGTAAGCATCGCAATCAACGACAGAAAAAACGGGCTGTGATAAATATCAGTGATACCGAGTTGTGTAAGAATTTTTGCCGACTCAGCGCCAAATGTTTCGACGACTTTGTCTTTGCCTGTTTGTGATTCTTGTGGGCACCATGCGCCAAGCAATACAGTCAGTGCAGTAAGTGACATCAGGAAGATGGTGAGTTTGACTGAAGCGAGGCCGTTTTTCAGGCTTTGCCATGGTTTTTGATCAGTCTTTGGTTCGTCTGTAATGTGCACTTTCTATTGGGTTGCCTGTGATGTTCGTTTGTTTGTTGCAGAACGCGCGCCGAAGTTTTCTTCCTCTATTTCGCGTTCTTCTGGATTAAAGAATGTGGTGATTTGATGGTCGATTATATTGCGAGCTTCTTCGAAATTGCCGCGGCTGACTGCACGGTAAATGCTGTCTGAGTGTGCAAAATCTTGAAAGATATTGTGTCTATCTGCTTCGTTGAATTTTTCGTCAATGAGCAATTTTTTGAGCTTTTCTGCGTGCGAATTCAAAAAAAGTACATAGTTATCGATATCGTTGACGAGCATGCCTTCCAATCTATTAATCAAGGCGCGCTCTAAGGCAGGGCTGATGCCGTCTGTGGAGACCGACATTTTCAAATGTCCACGCTTTACTGTTTCACCGAATGTGATATCGCAGCCTAAAGTAAAATCGGACGATGCTGTCAAAACTCCTGCGATGCTTGCTGTTTTTACTAACAATTCATTGGCGGCAATGTCTTTTGCGGCAGGGACGACAAGAAAAAATTGGCGTGCTGTTATGCGCTCATGATCGTCATTTGAAAGCGGGCGCTTTGTCAAAATAAGGCGACTAGAGTGAGCGACCTTGAGCTCTTCCAATTCGCTAGCAAAATGCGGACTGACCACCTCAACGCGTGCGCCGTAATCTATTAAGTGAATGACTTCTTTGAGCGCCTGCTTGCCCCCGCCCGAAACCAGCACAGGGCGACCACCAATCTTGAGATTGACTGGATACAAATTGAACAACGGAGACACTGGTTGCGAAGATGTCATTTATTTTGTTCTTACGAGCACGTAGTCAATTAGGGCTACGAGCGAGTCGCGAGCATCTGAAGGAGCAATTACGCTCAATGAATCTTTAGCCAATTCGGCGTAGCGAGTGGCTAAAGCAACTGTTGCTTCGACACCGCCATTTTCTCTAATTATTTTCAAACCTTCTTCTGCGCCTTCGTCATTGACGATCTGGCGCGTTTTAATCAATTCACGCAGGCGCTTTGCGGGCTCATCGTCGCGTTCGAGCACAAATAGAGCAGGCGCAGTTACGACGCCTGCGCGCAAATCGCTGCCTGGTTCTTTGCCCAACTCACTGCTTGAACCTGTGACGTCGAGTAAGTCGTCGACAATTTGGAAGCAGAGTCCGAGGTTGACGCCATAATCTTTCAAAGCTTGCACACTTTCATTCGATGCCGCATTCAAAATCGCGCCTGCATGGCTACCAGCAGCAAAGAGCGACGCTGTCTTCGCGATCGATTTGTTAATGTAACGCTCCCAGTTAACGTCATAAACGAATTGACTGCGCATCTGACCAATCTCACCGGCGCACAAATCACCCAGCACTTGTCCGTAAATACCGACTACGACAGGATTCATGATTCTAGCCAGACAAATCGAGGCTTGGGCGAACAATAAATCGCCAAGTAGCACTGCCAGACGGTCGTTGAAGCGTTTGTTGACGGTTTCTTTGCCGCGTCTGAGTGCGGACGCATCAATGACGTCGTCGTGAACCAGGCTGGCTGTGTGTATAAGTTCGGTCAATACCGCTTGAATAATATTTAGTCTTCCCAGCTCGGCGCCTTCTTTCAGGCTGGCTTTCGAGCCCAGCAGGGCGATTGCCACTCTGATCCGTTTGCCGCCCGATTGAAAAACCTGAGCGAGAAGCTCACCAACAAAGGGATTATCATCAATCAAATTCGTCGTCAGCCATTGCTCGACGATTGCTAACTCCGCTTGTACTGGAGCTATGATGGCTTTTAAGTCTTCCTGGGAAGGCGATGAAGATTTGGGCTGGCTGGGTGCACTAGTCATTTGGATCCCGACACCATCTACCGGATGTCATCTGGTTTTGCTAAGCTTTTCATATAAGGTCAACCTACGTCAACAAATACATCTTACTAATCAATCAAGAGAAACTTATTAGGTTTTTAGCCAACTATCTGGCTTATACCTAGCTAAGAAACTATACTCGTCTGGAGTTGCGCAGCCAGTCCTCTTTGAAGCCGATGGGCAGGACTCAAGAGAGACATTTCACGGGAGTTGATGCATTGCACGATTTGAAGAGAAAAATTGCTACAAAAGAAATCTCACTTCCGGACGCCCTCGCGAAGGCTCTTCCACTATTGAGAGGACATGTCCCGGATGACAAGTTGCTCTGGCTTGCAAATGAATTGCAAGGCTACCAAAACGGAATGGAATTCTTTCAGAACAGCACAAATGAGCACGCTTTAAAAGAATTTCCTGCTTATCGCATTATTACCGGCAAAATTTGGCTATTCACGCCTCAAGGCACTTTGACAGAATTGAATCACCCTTTCACCAAGCGTGACCGCATTTTTCTGTCAGCGCCTATCTCATGGCTCGAAATCGCTCTTAATGACCCAAGCGAAACTTGCATCGTTGATATGCCGGAATTGACGAATTATCTTGGTAAAGGATTCGGCAACGTGGTTTGTGAATGCAGCAAAGAACACCTTAGCGGCATCATCTCATTCTTCCGTCAGCGCTTTATTCAAACTCTCGATGAAGTTCCCGCAGCCAGTTAGGCTTAGACTTCATCGCGCAAAAATTAGTTCGCCAGCTTATTCGTGGTAGCCCATCACAACCATCAAACACGGTCCGCCTGAAATCACGGTCAGACCCGCTTCTTCTGCACGTTCTATCGCCTTTAGACTTTCCGCACCGGGCTGCATCCAGATGTGTTTTGCGCCTGCGGCAATGGCATCTTCGACTACTTGCTCAGTCACCGCCGGTGGTGTAATTATTGATATTGAATCAACTTGTTCTGGTAGTTCCGACAGCGATTTGTAGGACGTCAAACCCAGGACTTCTGGCTCTTTTGGATTGACCGGGAAGGCTTTACGATCGTGTGCAAGATAAGTCTTCAAAACTTTGTTGCCATATTTCATCGGATTGTTGGACGCTCCCACCACAGCAAATGATTTAGCGGCGAGGAAAGTATCAATCCTTGAACCTTCTGAGTCATTAGGCATTTTCAGATTCCTTTAATTGGCAACTTTCATTGTATCCGACCCAAAAATTACGTGTTTACACGACCACGGTAAAGGCGCTCTTGTGTTGGGATTGAAACATTCAGGCTGGACTGAACCATATGATGATGTGGTGAAAGACTGCAAACTGGATCTGCCTGACTGGCGTCACCAGTAATCAAAAACGCCTGGCAGCGGCAGCCGCCGTAGTCCAGTTCACGCTTGTCGCACGAACGACAGGGCTCTTGCATCCACTCGTTGCCGCGAAAGAAGTTAAAAGCGGGCGACTCTTTCCAGATGAAGTCTAAAGAATGCTCTCCAATATTAGGGAAGCTGAGCGTCTTTATCGACTGAGCGGCGTGGCAAGGTAGGGCTGTGCCTTCGGGAGTAATAATGATGTGTTGTCTCGCCCAGCCACCCATGCACGCTTTCGGTGAAGCTTCCAGGTAATCGGCAATTACCCAACTAATTTGCATGGTTCTTCCGAGCTGAGACTTCTTCTGTTCATATACTGCCAGCGCGCGCTTCATCTGTTCGACAGTCGGCATGAGGTCATTAATATTGCTGAGGGCAAATCCATAATACTGAGCGTTAGCAAGCTCCAGGCGTCGAATGCCAAATGTTTTTGCTAACTCAATTATTTCGCCCACCTGGTCTAAATTGTGCCTGCTCAGCACTACATTTAGTGTGACCGGTAAATTGCTTCTTTTAGCAGTTTCAAGGGCCTGTAATTTGGCCGCGTGTAAATCAGTGCCAGCAATTATTTGCGCAGTCTCTACATTGGCTGATTGCAGACTCATCTGAATACTTTCGAGACCGCAGCTAACCAGTTGGGCAACTCTCCTGTCTGTTAAACCAACACCACTCGTGATCAAATTGGTGAAGATATCTTTGCTGCGAGCCTTTTCAATGACACTGTCCAAACCTTTGTACGAAAGAGGCTCTCCACCACTCAAATTGCATTCAACAATCCCTAATTTTGCAGCTTGCTCAATTACAGACAACCAAATTTCTGGCGGCAATTCGTTTTCTTTGTTGACTAATTCAAGTGGGTTGGAACAGTATAGGCAGTGAAGAGGGCACCTGTGTGTCAGTTCTAGAGTGAGCGTGTAAGGATATTCTATTTTAGGTTTGATTTCGGTTTTAACTTTGGACAATCTCAATCCAACCTCTCACCAGCGCATCGGTTAGAAATTCGGCCAAATCTTTATGCAATGTTTCGTCTTCATAGAGTGACGCCAATTCAGCATAGATCTGGGCTACCGACCGCTTTCCATCTACCAAATCTAAAACTTCGGATGCGGAATTATTTAGTTTGACTACGCACTCCGGCATCAACAACATATTGCACTCGCGCACTTCATCGTATTTCATGCGTACACCAGACGAGAGAGTAAGTATTGAATCTTTTTGGAGAGAGTCCAAAGAGTCGGTCATCTTTTTACTCCCTGAAACTCAATAGCATCGAGCAATGACCATAAGACATTGCATTTAAATTCAACAGCTTTCAGTGCTTGCATTTGCTGGTCAAAAGTTTTAGCACCAGTCATCACCAAATCAATACCATGCTGAGAATCGCGTGGTGCCTGGTTTAATCTGGTTCGGAAATAATCTAGCCCTGATGGTTTAATCCACGAATAATGCTCTTCAATTATCCCAATTCGCAAACTTACTAGTGTGGGCGCAAAAACTTCGGTTAAAGAGGATGCTACAGCAAGCCACCACTCTTCGTTTCGGCAAAAGTTGACATAGGCATCAACTGCGAATTTTACGCCCGGTAGAAGCTGTTTCCCTTCCAATAAAATTTCTCGCTCGATGCCGGCAGCCTCTGCAAAAGTGAGCCACGAATTGATGCCGCCATCACTCATGGTGCGGCCGTCGTGGTCTTCGATGCGTTCGCGCCATTTTATTCTATCTGCCCGCTCTGGCAATTTCGACAGTACAAGTGCATCTTTACTCGGTAAGCATTGCTGATAATAAAAACGATTTATAATCCAGCAGCGCATTTCGTCCTTGCTTAAAGCGCCCGCGTGCATGCGTTTATTGAATGGATGTTTGTCATGGTATTGCTTATTCCCGAGCATAATCAAGCGAGCGACAAACTCATCTCTAGTCAGAGTATTGTTACTCGTTTGTACTTCCATGGCAGGACTGGGCAACCTCAAAAAACATTCCGTCGTAAGCAAGTTCGATACCGGCTTTTCTTACAGCATCTCTTTCGGGAGAATTATCGCGCAAAATTGGGTTCGTGTTGTTTATATGCGTGAGCAGTTTAATCTCTGCAGTGCACGCGCTCAATTTTTGAAGCAGCCCTTTCTTATCTGTTGATTTTTCCGCTGCGTGAGCCGCGTCCGACTCGGAAAGTGGCAGATGTCCCATTTCTTCAGCTGTACCTGCGGGAAGTCCGTAGTTTTGCAATTCTGTCGATGTATAAAATGTGCCATCTGCCAAAATGATTTTCGCCCCGTTCGTGAGCGTGTCGACCGTTTCGTCCCACTTCCCAAGCTGAGGCGCGTAGGCAACTGTGGTGCCACTTGCATCGTTGTCTAAACGCAGTCCAATCACGGCGTCTTCTATTTTGCTATATGGCACATTTGCATATTTAGGTTGTCGTGCGCTCAAGCCAAAGGCTGTCACTTTTGTCCCTTCGCCAAATTCGGCGTTTGGCACAAACGGCACGCCCGGGACAATTTCATTCCAGAGGATGGAAGCGTATTTTTTTAGGATTGTGCGCAAGGGAAAAGCGCCGCTAAGCAAATCCAGAACGGATTTTGTGGCAAAAATGTTGAGAGCGCTGCCTTCTCTTAAGTTGAGCACGCCCATAGCATGGTCGATTTCGGCATCAGTGAGAATGACAGAAGTAATTCTGGTTTGCCGAATCGTACCAGCGTCAGCTCTGGGAGCCATTGTTGGCTGGCGACTGAGCTGAAGTCTCAAATCAGTACCGGGATTAACGATTGTCCAGTGGTCTCCGGTATCCGAAAACGCCAGCGAATCGGTGGTTCGGGCAAGCGTCTGGTCTAGCCGGGCATTTGTGCAGTTTGGGCAGGCGCAGTTCCACTGCGGGCAGCCTCCGCCGGCAGACGTGCCAAGGACGATCAGGCGCACTCCTACCTCTTGTGAATGTAAGCTGTAACTTCCGCTCCGGCGCTAATAATTTCGTAGCTGGGTTTTTCCCACATAATTTGCTCCTGAAATTTAGTTTTTACCTGGCAAAACGGATCATTCACCTGTTTCAACACTTTAAACTATCTATCCAATTCACATGCTGACCAGAGGGTCAAATTTGGGTATTTCTTTGGAAGATTGACAAGGGGGCTTTCGTGAAAGTGAGCGCAGAAAAATTATTAACTGGCACGTTTGACCTTGAGGCCGTGCAGGCAGCGATTCGGGAGGAAGAGCTGGACGGCTGGTTGTTTTACTATTTTCACGACAATGACCCACTGGCGCTCAGTATTTTGCACTTGCACGGCGGGCATTTCACCAGACGCTGGTTCTACTACATTCCTAAATCCGGAACGCCTATCAAAATTGTCCATCGCATTGAAATGAACGCACTTGATTCCCTGCCCGGTGAAAAACGCGTCTATCTTGGCTGGAAAGAGCTGGAGACTGTCTTAAAAGCAGTGCTCGAGCCTGTCGATTCAGTAGCGATGCAGTATTCGCCGCTCAATCACATTCCATATATTTCCCGGGTCGATGGCGGCATGATAGACCTGGTGCGCTCTGCCAACGTCGAAGTATTCACTTCTGCCGACCTCGTCCAGAAGTTTGAGGCTGTCTGGTCGGACGAGCAGCTGAAGAGCCATGTCATTGCGGCTGAAAATTTACGAGAGATTGTTTTTCTCGCTTTCAAATTTATCAAAGACCGCATCAAGACTGGCAAATCAGTCAATGAATATGAAGTGCAGCAATTCATTTCCCAACAATATGAAAGTCGCGGAATGACCACTTCGTCACCATGCATAGTGGCAGTTAACGAGCACAGCGGTTCGCCGCACTATCAGCCGAACAAAGATTCTTTTAGTGAGATTAAAGAAAATGATTTTGTCCTGTTGGACATCTGGGCTAAGCAAAAAACACCACACAATGCGGTATACGCCGACATTACCTGGACCGGATTCGTGGGCGAAACGGTGCCGGACAAGTATGTGAAAATATTCGATATTGTTCGCGGCGCGCGTGACGCAGCGCTTGCCTTTGTATCGCAAAAAATCAGTGACAGTGACATTGTTCACGGCTATCAGGTTGATGATGTGTCACGCGAATACATTACTCAACGCGGATATGGCGATAAATTTGTGCACCGAACCGGGCATTCTATATGTACTGAAGTGCACGCCAATGGTGCAAATATCGACAATCTCGAAACGAAGGACGAACGTGAAATTATTGCCCACACCGGCTTTTCAATCGAACCCGGCGTTTATCTTGATGAATTTGGCGTAAGAAGCGAAATTGACGCTTACGTAGGAGCTGGTGAAGTGCTTGTTTTCGGGCAGCCCATTCAGACCGAGGTCATCCCTATTTTGACGCTCGATTGAGGATTAAAAGTGTCTGAGTACGAAAGCCTTCGACATATAGGCAACTGGGTCAGCGATCTGGCTGCTCTATCGTCTATCGGCGCGGGTATTGCTGCTATCGTGCTTACACTTTTACCTGGGAGGCGTAGTGACAGTGGCGCGAAATCGAAAGAGAAAGACGCTTCTGCTTTTATTGATACTGGTGCTGGTGAGACAGAGCGCTATCGACTTGCGTACATTGATCTGAATGCCCGGCGCGAATCAGAAGGAGAACCTCACAAAGACACTGACCTGGCGTCTCCAGCATCGCTTGCTAAAACTTTTATGACTGAAGAAACAGCGCAAGCAAGAACCGCTCATGATCTGGCCCGTACGATGTTTGATCAGGGTGGCAAATGAATAAAGCTACCAAAATTTCTAAAGAATCTAGCGAATCTAAAGATCCTGGTGCTCCACAGGTTGAGAAAAATGCACCCGGCGTAAAACCCTGGTCGCTGCGGCTTTTGTTGATTTATGCAGGCATTGGATTTTTCGTCTTTTGGAGCTGGTCGCAAGTTGGTCCGCAGATTTTTTCAGCGATTGCTTACAATTTTGCCGTGCTTTCGGTTTTGACAATTGCTTCCACATTTACAAGAACAATCGTTCTGCGCCGTCTCTTAGCAATGTTTTTGTGGGGCGCGTGTATGACCGGCATTGCCGTTGTGCTCTCGCGTTTGGTCACGAATACTCTCAACGGTTATGGTGCACACAACATTGAACTGGCGATGGCACCTATCGAAGAACTTTTAAAACTTTTGCCACTCTTTGCACTACTATTTGTCGGTCGCAAATTCAGTATTTATACGCTCGGGCTTACTGATTTTCTTTTGGCTGGTGCTGCCATTGGTGCTGGCTTCTCGTGTGTTGAGTATGCCGCAGTCCACGCTCACG
>JACMKL010000804.1 GCA_014380105.1 Candidatus Melainabacteria bacterium | reverse complement strand
GTCACGGGCGTCATGCTCGTCTTCTACATAATCAGCCTGAAAATCAAAAACGCTGGCATTGTTGATGTTCTATGGGCAGCCAGTTTTGGCGTCATTGCAGTAGCCTGCGCCGCCTTTATGCACGGACTGGCTGAGCGCAATATTATTATGCTAATTGCGGTCATACCCTGGAGCACCAGAATGACTATTCATCTTCTCCTGCGCTTTTTACACGAACACCCCCATGAAGACACTCGTTATGCGCACTTGAGAAAAGAATGGGGGAACAAAACCCTATATTTGATGTGCTTGGTTTTTCTCTTTCAAGGTTTATTGATTGCAATTCTTTCTGCGCCATTCATCGTAATAGCGGGCAATCATTCACTGGAAATACACCTGCAAGAATGGCTGGGAGCCGGAGTTTGTGTTGTTGGAACTATTGGAGAAGCAATTGCAGACGCGCAACTTAAGGCTTTCAAAAACGACCCGGCAAATAGAGCAAAAGTTTGCTCCACAGGTTTATGGAATTACAGCCGACATCCAAATTATTTTTTTGAGTTTACTGTATGGGTGGGGATCTTTATTCTGGCTTCCGCTTCGCCGCTTGGAATTTACACTATCTATTGTCCGCTCATCATGCTGTTTCTCCTCACCCAAATGACGGGCGTGAAAATCTCCGAAGAACAATCTCTCAAAAAAAGAGGAGAGGAATACCGTCGTTATCAGGCTTCTACAAGCGCTTTTATTCCGTGGTTCAAAAAATCTAGCTCGAGGTCGCAGGAGAAAACATTGTGAGTACAAATTGGATTTACGAAGCGATTGCACGCGACTACATTCCTGAATGGCTTGTTCGCCATGGTATCAGGGGAATGCTCGCGCAGAAAATTAAGGAGCAGACGCAACCTACTCCAGAGGCAGAGAGAGAAGCTCTCGTTGCTTTCGTGAATGAATTGAAGACTCTCCCGATTGCTTTACACACTGATTCAGCAAACCGACAACATTACGAAGTTCCTGCCGAATTATTTAAATATGCTCTCGGTCCTCGCTTAAAATACAGTTGCGCATTGTGGTCCGATACCACAAAGACGCTTGGCGAAGCAGAAGAAAACATGCTGGATCTTTATTGCCAGCGCGCCGATTTGCATGACGGCCAAGATGTGCTCGAACTTGGCTGTGGATGGGGGTCTCTGTCACTATATCTGGCTATACGATATCCAAATTCCAACATCGTCACGCTTTCAAATTCTGCCACGCAGAAAAAATATATAGACGAGCAAATTGCGGAAAAAAGAATTAAAAACTTACATGTTCTGACGGCTAATATCGTCCAGTTTGACACCGAGATGGAATTTGACCGAGTAATTTCAATCGAGATGTTTGAACATTTGAAGAATTACGAAATTATGCTCGCCAATGTCAGTCGCTGGCTGCGCCCCGAAGGCAAGCTATTCATCCACATCTTCACTCACAAACGTTTCGCCTATCATTACGAAGATAAAGATGGCACAGATTGGATGACGAGCACATTTTTCGAAGGTGGCACCATGCCGTCCGAAGATCTTTTACTCTATTTTCAAAAGAATGTTCGTATAGTTGACCAGTGGACCGTATCCGGTACGCACTATCAAAAGACATCGGAAGCCTGGTTAGCAAATCTGAAAGCAAACAAAAATGCGGTCATGAAAATTATGGCGCAAACGTATGGTTCTGCTAATGCTGTTAAATGGTGGTCATTCTGGAAACTTTTCTTTCTCGCCTGTGCCGAATTGTGGGGCTACAAGAACGGCTCGGAATGGACAGTTTCACATTATTTATTCGAGCCGCAGGCAAAGAGCAGTGAGAAAATAGTCGAAAGAATTCGCGGAAGTATCGTGCAGCGAAACAATGGCTGAGTAGGCAGAGAGAGAAAGTCACGAGCAAACTTTTGGGCAACGTAATAGAATAAAAATCTGGCGAACGACAGGTTTTTATATGTACACTGCGTCGAAATTGCGCAAAACAACCGTTCAGGCAGGGATTTTGTTATTGGCGCTGTCTATCGCTTTCGGCGGCAGTGCTATTTCTAAAATACCGCAGCAAAACGCGCAGCCGCTCGTTGTTGGCAAATCTCAGTTTGTGATCAAAGTCGCCGATGGCAGCTTGAAGGTCACTCGCGACGAATTAAATTCTTATGTCCGAGATGCAGCGAGAGCTGTCATCAAATATTATGGATTCTTTCCCGTTGAGAAGACAATCGTTCAAATTCTTCCCAGCAATGATGACGGCGTTGGCTTCGGAACTTCAACACATGATGATGCCAATGGCGTCGGCATGATTGAAATTCATATTGGTGAAACAGCGACTAACAGCGATTTGCAAGGTAGCTGGACGCTCACGCATGAACTCATGCACCTGGGCTTTCCAGTCATGGACAGAAAGCATCGTTGGCTGGCTGAAGGTATTGCCACTTATGTCGAGCCAATCGGGCGCATGCGCATAGGCAGGCTCACAAAAGAAGAAGTTTGGGGCGACCTGTATAAAAATCTTCATCGTGGCTTACCCGCTGAAGGCGAAGGTGGGCTCAACGAGGCGCGCAATTTTGGGCGTATATATTGGGGTGGCGCTCTGTATTGCCTGCTTGCCGACGTTGAAATTCGAAAGCGCACGAATAATAGGTTTGGGCTAGAGGATGCTCTCCGAACCATCGCCAAACAAGGTGGAACAGCCGCATCAGATTGGAGCGCTTTTCGAGCCATTAATACGGGCGACAAAGCCGTCGGAGTGTCAGTTCTCTCCACCCTCTATGATTCGATGGCAGACGAAAATAAGTCGGTTGATTTGAGTGTTCTGATGAAACAGCTGGGCGTGAAGCGCATCGGCAACAAAATTGCCTTTGACGAAAAAGCGCCCCTTGCGCACATTCGTCGCGCCATCGATGCTATGCCCGATATGCTCTAAGGATTGATTAGTTTTTAGCCCGTGTGTCACAATGGCAAGACACATTTGGCGGTGTTTTATGATCAAACCACTTAAACAGTTGTTTTTCGTCCTTGCTTTGTCAATTTGGTCTGCTGGCTTGTGGCAGATTGTCAACGCACAAAATCAGTCAGTCTCTCAAAGACTTGTTTCTGCACCCTTTATCGCATCGGACCGCAGTGACACTCCGGATTTCCTTGCTCAAGTCGGCTCGACTGGCAAGCGTTCTCCCTACATTCTAAATACAAACAAACCGCAAGTTCCGTATGGCACTTACAACGGTCTGATCATCAAACCTGAATATCCTCAAAGTCCAATTGAGTTGGACAATCTGAGCTTTGCCTACAAGGGCTCTAGTAATGTTGCAGCAATTGTTCATTACAACGCACCGGCATCAAAAACGCACGGCGCAGCCCACCTGGGTACATCAAGCGTGCTTCTCAACACTGGCACCTCGCTCGGCAACACAAAAGATGGCTATCAGAAAGTTTCTTTCACAGCCAGCCAACTTGGCTTGCCCGAACAGAACGTAATTCAAAAAATCGTTTTGGTTCCGCCAACTCAAGGGAAAACTGGCAAATTCTTAGTTGATGACATTCGAGTCAACTTTTCGCCGATCAACAAAGCTCTCGAAACCTTGTTTTTCACAGTCCAGGGTGGTTCTGCCACTGGACCGGTTGGCAGCATGCCGAAGGCGAAACTCAAGCAATCAGATTTTGGTACGAGTCTGAAAGTTACAAATACCACCGCATCGAGCGTTGTTGTTTGGTTGACTCTGCCAACAGTCTGCACTCCGAACTCCAACTGCCTTCTCAGCGTCCAAAACATCTTCTCTGGCATGACCTGCGTGCCGGGAGGCTGCTTCCAGGGCTCACAGACTCTTGCGGCGGGTCAAACCATTTCATACATCCCAACAGCTGCAGATCCTGCCAGCATTCAAGGCGCCATCATTTCGTTTAACAGTGCGCCAACTTGCAACGTGGGCAACTACGAATTCACAATCAACAATGACAGTCAGGGTCAGTATGCCCAAGAAACCGTTAATATCAGTTTAGTTAATGGAAACAATGCCTCAGCTAGATTCACTCTCGATGACGGCAGAGGCGGGAACTGGACAACAAATTACGGTTTAGAGAAATACAAAAATGCGTTCCAAAATTATGCTGGCAATAACTTTGGCGTGACAGGCGTATTTCCTTTCGGATGCACCAATTGCACTTTCCTCAGTGGAGCAGCACCTTGCGGAGTTCCGACCCAGTGCACAACGACTGGCACTTGCCAGCCGCCAGATCCAAAGACCTGCCCGCAATACTGCTCCTTTCAACGCTCAGCAGGCCAACCTGGCGGTATAGTCTCAGTTGATTACCTGGGACCTCCACAGCCAATGCCTACAGACAGAGGCAAATTGAGAAGAATATTGTTCTAAATCCGAACTTTGAGTTTGCGAAATAAAACAAGTAAATAGAGCCAGAAGGCACGACACCATATGCGGTATCGTGCCTTTCTTTTTGCTGACTGGCACTGACTGGAAAGCTGGGCATAGTCGTTTAATCGTCGGAAATGATTCGCAAACTTTCGACAAAGTTCAAGTCAAGGCAGCTAAGATTTGTTCAACGCGAACGAAGCTAAGGTCTCCTTGAAAAACGCGCGCGGTGCTCCTTTGCACCCGGCGAACATAAACCACAAAGGGAGGTGACGAGCGGTGAGCGACCTCCTATTTGCCAGGGCCCAGATGGGCTTCTCGCTTGCATTCCATATTCTATTTGCGGTAGCCGGAATTGCATTACCTCTGATGATGGTAATTGCCGAGTGGTTCTGGATAAAAACTGGCGAAGATACCTATCTCCAACTCACAAAGCGTTGGGCAAAAGGAGCAGCAGTTCTTTTTGCGGTGGGCGCCGTATCAGGGACTGTATTGTCTTTCGAACTCGGGCTGCTTTGGCCAGCTTTTATGAAATGGTCAGGCTCCGTAATCGGTCTTCCTTTTGCACTTGAGGGTTTTGCCTTCTTTACTGAAGCAATTTTCTTCGGCATCTATTTATATGCGTGGGACAAAGTAAACCGCACGATGCACTTAGTTTCTGGCTTGATTGTGGCGATTAGTGGCATGCTGTCCGCTGTTTTTGTTGTGATAGCAAACGCCTGGATGAACGCTCCGGTTGGATTTAAATTGGTCAATGGCCTTCCAACAGAAGTGGACCCAATCGGTGCGATGATGAGCCCAGCTGCGTTTCCGCAAGTATTGCACATGGTAATTGCCTCTTATGCGGCAATCGGATTTTTAACAGCTGGTATTCACGCTTTCATGTTGTTGAAACAGAAAGACAATCAATTTCACAGGCGTGCTTTCGGAATTGCACTCTCGCTCGGTTGCGTAATGGCCCTTGCAGAGCCAGTCACTGGTGATTTACTGGCACAAATGGTGGCACACACTCAACCAATTAAGCTTGCCGCACTGGAAGGACAATTTGAAACCGAACGTGGGGCACCACTTCGAATTGGTGGCATTCCAAATGTCGAAACGCGCAGCACACCTTACTCTATTGAAATTCCAAAAATGCTAAGCATCCTTGCATATCACGACCCAACTGCAGTTGTGAAAGGATTGAATGAGTTTGCTCGCGATCTCTGGCCGCCTGTGATGTGGGTGCACATCAATTTTCAAATTATGGTCGGATGCGGATCTGCTATGGCCTTAATTTCGCTTTGGGCTGCTTTTCTTTTTTGGAAAACTCGCAGACTGCCGGACAATCCGCTATTTTTGAAGGCAGTCATTCTTGCCAGTCCACTGGGATGCCTGGCTATTGAATCCGGCTGGATGGTGACGGAACTAGGCAGACAACCCTGGGTCGTACATGGAATTTTGAGAACCTCGAAAGCAGTTACACCAATGCCTGGGCTCTGGCTGCCCTTTACGACATTCATGCTCGTCTATCTCTTCCTCGCCGTTATCGTCATTATTCTCTTGTATAGACAGGTGTCAGAATCACCAAACATCGTTGTAGATGAGGGCGCCGGGAATGCCTGATGCGTCCCTAATACTCGCTTTCGTGATGATGGTTGCACTTACTCTCTACGCCCTGATGGGTGGCGCTGATTACGGCGGCGGAGTTTGGGACTTGCTCGCCACTGGTGAGCGCAAGGCGGCTCAACGCGAAGTAATTGCAAACGCAATTGCACCAATCTGGGAAGCAAATCATGTCTGGCTGATTCTCGTAATTGTGATTCTCTTCTCGGCTTTTCCACCCGCGTTTGCCGCACTTTCAACATCGCTGCATATACCGCTGACACTATTATTGTTGGGTATTATTGCGCGCGGCTCAGCTTTCACTTTCAGAAAATACGACAGTTCAAAAGATGCTGTCCAAGCCCGCTGGGGAAGAATTTTTTCGGTTTCGAGCACGATTACACCGCTTCTTCTCGGTATCATCGTCGGTGCACTCTCACTCGGGAAAATTTCCGAAAAAATTGAAGGACTTACGTTTCAGCAAGTATATATAGACAGCTGGCTAAATCCTTTCTGCCTATCAGTGGGCGGTTTTGCGCTAGTTTTATTTTCATTTCTGGCAGCCGTATATCTGACTTTTGTTGCAAACACAGATGAGCTTAAAAGCGATTTTCGCTTCCGTGCTATTTGTGCTCAATTTGCCTGCGCTACGCTCGCTTTACTGGTATTTTTTCTTGCTGATAGAGAAGTGCCAGACTTACATGAAGCCCTTACTCACAGTCCCTGGAGCATCGGCTTACAAATTATTACTGCCATATGCGCCCTTACTTCCACAATTGGCCTCCTGACCAGGCACTATCCAATTGCCCGAATATTTGCGGCATCGCAGGTCACACTAATTTTATGGGGATGGGGTCTATCGCACTTTCCGTACTTAATTAGGC
>JACMKL010000803.1 GCA_014380105.1 Candidatus Melainabacteria bacterium | reverse complement strand
CGAGTTTGCGAATAGCCGGTTTTGTCCATTTTGTTGACGACCACAACAATTTTGGCGATTCCCAAAATTCCGAGGATCTTCATATGGCGCAAAGTTTGAGTGCCAATGCCATCATAACCATCGACAACCAGAATGCCGTGATCGGCATCAGACGCGCCTGTGGTCATGTTTTTCAAAAACTCGAGGTGACCTGGCGCATCGATCAATAGAAAGCGGTGATCATCAAATTCAAAATTTACACGAGTGGTATCAATACTGATGCCCTGCTCTTGTTCTTCCTGAAAAGCATCAAGAAAGAATGCCGGCTCAAGCTGCACACCCTTTGATTCGCAAGTCTTGCGCACTTTCTCAATGGTTTGCTCCGGAATTTTTCCGAAGTCCATCAGAAGGCGACCAAGTAATGTTGATTTGCCGTGATCGACGTGTCCGACAATAACAATCTTGCGTTGTGCTCTTTCCATCATTTGGTTTTCGTTAGTCATTACATGTAACCCTGACTGCGAAGTTTTTGCATAGCATACGTATCGGCATTGTCTTGCGCACGGCCGGCTCTTTCGGATGTTTTTGTCATACGAATTTCGGTGACTATTTCGTCGAGTGTAGAGGCGGTCGAATCAATCGTGCCGGTGCATGGCCAGCATCCTAAACTTCTATAGCGCTTTCCTTCAGCATTGCCAAAATAAAGTGGCATGATTTCCAAATTTTCGCGCTGAATATATTCCCAGACATCGAGTTCTGTCCAATGCAGAAGTGGATGCACACGCATATGAACTGATTCTGGTAGATGCAAATTGTAGTGATTCCAAATCTCGGCGAGCTGGTCTTTGTAAGTCCAGGTGCCGTCTTCAGGTCTCGGTGAAACAACTCTCTCTTTAGCGCGCGAGCCTTCTTCGTCACGTCTGATACCGAGCATCAGTCCGCCAATGTTGTGCTCTTTAATAGTATCTAGCAAACCTTGTGTCTTCAGTGCGCCACAGCAAGTCAGGCGACCCTTATCAGGTCCCATGCCCTCGTCCAGCGCCCGGCGGTTTTGCCCAACAAGCAATCGCAAACCGTTTTTCTTCACGTACTCATCGCGCCACGTGATCATTTCCGGAATCTTGTAACTGGTGTCGATGTGTACCAGTGGCACAGGACAATGTCCCAGAAAAGACTTGCGAAGCAGGTGCAGGAGTACGGTCGAGTCTTTACCCATCGACCAGAGCAGAGCCAGATTCCTTATCTTTTTGTAAGCCTCCCGAATAATGAAAACGCTTTCATGCTCGAGACGGGTAAGGTGGTCGGTCATTCCAGGGTCATTCCAATTGGTGGCGCCACTATGCGTTGGCTCGGGGATAAATTTGCGGGCAGTCGTACGGGAAGCACAGCATATCAGTCTTGAAACGGCAGTCAAGGAGAAGCATTTTAGGATCTAAACTGATCACCCTTTTGCAAACAGTGCTCTCTTGTAAGATGAAGCCGTCTGAGCCGAAAATTTCGCTTTAAGCTCACATCCATTCTTTCAATCTAATGAATAAGCAGTTGGAAACATTTGAGTCGACATCGCCGCCAAAGTCCGATTTAAGTCGGCACAGACGCTGGTTAGACCTGATCGTTGTTGTCTTCATCGCCGCAATAATTGCCTTTGGATGTTTTGGTCGCACTGTTTTCCAGGGCAAGGAAATCTCGAAGTTACCGGTGTTAGCTTTAGAGGATTATTTTTTCAACAACCAGATACGATTCGCAATTCCAAGACCGCGCTTCGATCCATCTCTATTTCAATTCCATATACCTTTTCAAATTTACGCCGAGAAAGAAATGAAGGCGGGACACATTCCTCTATGGAATCCTTCTTTTGGCTGCGGCTTTCCAACCATTGGCGAAACCCAGTACTGCCTGTTTTCTCCATTCCGCGGCATTTTTAGCGCCGCTGATCCTTATTTGTACAATCTGGGCATTGTCGTAAAAGCTGTAATTGCTGCTGTCTCGACCTTTGTATTAGCGCGCCTGATTTCGCTTTCAGTCGGTGGGGCGATATTTGCGGCCTTCGCTTACGGACTTTGCCCCTTTGTTCTTCGTGAACTTGAGCTTCCAAATGAAGTGCAATTCATCCCACTCATGGCTCTCGCATTTGTCTACCTCAGTAATCGCAGCACATTGCTTGCTCGCGGCACCCTGGGCGCAGTGACAGCGCTCGGAATGGCTTCGATGCATCCGGAATTTTTCTTTCTTTCGGTTGTTTATGGAATTGTTCTTACTCTGGCGATCAAACCGATTCAGAGAGAGCGTGAAGATCGGGATGAGGGTGAAACTGGCGGATCGTTCGTTCATCCTGTTGCCTGGCGCCCATGGCTTCTAAACGTTTTGATAGCCGGTGTATTCGGAGTTTTGCTGTCAGCATTTCTGCTCTTGCCATTTTTCGAATTACTGGCAAATGGCGACTCTTATAAATTCCATTCCAAAGTCATACAGAGTGTACCGCTGCAGACATTGCTAGCTGGACTGACTACTCCAATATACGGAGGCGGCAGTCCATTTACTGGCACGGTATCACTGGCGATGGCATTATTTGCTGTGTGCGTGGGCGGCAAGAAAACTCGCGCACTGACTTTGCTTTTTGTCACTTTAATTTTGATGACTGCCATTCCTGGACCACTCGCCGCAATAGCTGCAATCAAGCCATTCTCCTACATTCCACCGCGCTATTTGCTCGGCTACCTGCTTTCATGTCTGGCAATTTTGTCGGCGGTTGGAATTGACTCAATCGTTGAGGCAGTCAAAAACAAAAAGTGGAATAAGGTTTTCATTTTCGCTCCGATCTGCATGATTGTCTTTGGTATTCCGTTGTGGCTGACTTCCAATATTTCCAATCAAGCACATCTGACATTACCGGGCTTCGACGGCACCCTGCCTTCCTCACAGGCAATAAAATCAAGTATTACGACCGGCTCAATTGCACTCAGCATTACTATAATGGCAACAACAGCAGCAATTTTCTTCCGCAACCTACCCTGGTTGAAAATTCTGCCGATTGCTTTGGTTTTAGCCAATGTACTTTCTCTAGCCAACACAACACGCCAGGCACTTGCTCCGACCGGTGCTTTCCGATTCCGCAGCACCGGAGCTATTGACCAAATTAGAAAAGACGGCGAGCGCATGACGGCGGCAGGCAATTATTTCTTTTCG
>JACMKL010000802.1 GCA_014380105.1 Candidatus Melainabacteria bacterium | reverse complement strand
TTGCCGCGCAGGCAAGAGCATAAGGTCCACCGAGTGACCAGCCTAGAATAGCTGGTTTGTTCAAGTCTAGAGCTGTTATAAGTTGGTGAACGGTCTCAGTCCAGTGCGTCAATGTTCGTCCTTTCAGTCGGTCTGAAAGTCCAATTCCCTGTCGATCTGGTGCAATCAATCTAATATTTAACTGGCGTGATTCTTGGTCAGCAAATTCAATATCTAAGCGAGACGAAATACCGCCGTGAAAATAGAGCAGCGGCACTCCGTCTGGGTTTCCGAATGTCGAATAACCGAGAGTTTTGCCATCGAGCAATTCTATGGTGGAATCAACCCGCGCCATCTGTTCCTTCCAAGAAATATTCCGGATCGTATATTACTCGATTAGCGATCTGCTTTGGCGATATCTTGACGTGTTAAAATCCGCAGCCTGGGGATATGGAAAAACTTAAATGCGCAATTTTTTACTGACGACCACTTTGGCTGCCACACTAGGGCTCAGTCTCTCTGTCGCGTGCGCTGATGATGGCTTTTCTATGGTCTCGCCAGAGACAGCCGCTACGAGGGCTACAACGCCTTCTACACCCATGAAATTGTTTGCTGGTGTCAGTCATAGCGAAGCTTTACCCCATGCTCTTGAGGCACTCAAACCGCATCTCGAAAAGAGAAATATAGAAAAGCCGAAAAGTGAAACGCCTGTAGTTGCCATAATGCCTCCACCAGCGAAGCCTCCAGACAAACTTGAAGCCGCACAAGCAAGTCTAGCTTCTGCCGTTGCAGCAACGAAGCCGCCTGTTTTAGCTGGTCAAGTTCTGGCGCAACCATATTTGCCAGCATTTGGTGTCGCCCACGAAACCTCAAATCGCTCCACCGCGCCTGTCCTACAAACGCAAGCCCAGGTTCAACATTACACCACTCAGTGGTTCATGCTACCCAGCTGGATGGCTGGACTGTGGCTTAAAACTGGCGATATGACTACTCAAGTCACTGACCTTCGGACAGGTCACACAAGCAATGTTAACGAGTGGACAGAGAATCGTCTGCAAGTTGTTTATGGCCACCAGCGAGATGCGCGCGGAAATTATTGGCATGTCAATCTATTGCCTGCAGAGCGCGACGGCAATTCGGCCGGCAAATTGGTTCGCTTCGTGATTGTTTCGCAAGCTTGTGAACAGTCAACACCGCAACAGCTGATGACTCGCACTCATTATTTGGTCAGCGAATCGACGCCATGGAATCACCAAATCGTAGACACCTATCAGCAAGAATCGCTGAATCATTTTGCACTTCTATCTAATGGCACAATGAACAATTCTAGTTCGAATCGCGTCTTTACCTACCAAGGTGCGCCGGTTCGCGACGGGTATTTAGAGAGCAATTATGCGAAGATCGCGCAATTCAGCCCGGTTGTGACAATGAATGGTATTGATTTGCGCGCGTCATTGAATGATTTTCTGCGTTCTCACGGAATGGCAAATCTAGCTCAATAATTTCCGAACGATAAACATCATCCCAAACAGGGTACTTTCAGTTTGGTGGGCTGAACGGGAGTGTCGTAATGAATTTTGTCGTCTCAAGGATTTCGCAGCGGCGATTTGTATGGGCCAGTCTGCTTCTTGTGCTTGGTTTTGCCGCAACGCCACTTCCATCGTTCGCTGCGGACGATTCAGATGCTCCATCGGCTTCAGAGCGTCTTGAAAATGAAACTGCAATTAGAGCGCAGGCTGCTTCCTATGCTCGTGCATTCGGCGCCGGTGATGCAAAAGAACTGGCGGCAATGTTTGCAGATGATGCTGTTTTTACCGATCAAACAGGCGCTGTTTTGAAAGGTCGCTCGGTGATCGGAAAGCAGATGGAAGATTATTTTGATAAGGTGGGCCGAGTCAATATAGATATAAATATCGATAGCATTGATTTTCCATCTAAGAATACGGCAATTGAGCGCGGAATATCTAAAGTTGGAAGAGGCACCAATCCTGGTGACATAACCAAATACACCGCTTTTCACGTGAAAAGAGACGGCAAATGGCAAATGCTCAATGTTTTGGAAATTCCGGTTTCGGCACCGCAAATGGTGCCTAAGATTTCTGAATTGGGCTGGTTGGTCGGTACATGGAACATCGACGGACCGCAAGGTAGCATCTCATTTAAGGCAGATTGGGTTGGCAACAATAATGTCCTTCGCTGCGTATCTGAGACCACCGGCAAAAACGGTGACAAAAGTGCGCAGACTCAATTCGTTTATTCGGATCCACTGGCGAGACAGCTCAGGTCGTGGCAATACGACTGGACTGGAGGTTTTGGACAAGCTCGCTGGCAATGTGGTGGAAACTTGTTTGTGTCGGATGCGAAATCAGTTCAGGCAGATGGGACAACAGCTTATGCTCGATACACAATTGAGAAGTTGAATGATGGCGAATTTTCGTGGCAATCAACCGATCGGAAAATAGCCGGAAAACGTCTTCCAGACACTGCAAAATTGACCGCAAAGCGCGCCAGCCGCTGATTATCTCACGTTGTCTTTCTCTCTTTTGGAGCCGACTATTATGAAGTCTAAAACGGGTATTACGACGCTGCTTCTACTGGTTTCGCTGTCACTATCTTTAACCACTCCGGCTTTCTCTCGCGGCGGATTTGGCGGAGGTGGTGGATTTGGTGGTGGGCGAAGCTTTGGTGGCGGCGGTTTCGACCGCTCAGGATTTGGTGGTGGATTCGGTCGTGGCGATGTCGGCCGTGATGACGGTGATCGTGGATTCAACAATATGTTCGATCATCAGGGCGACAATGGTGCAGCTGCTTCGGCGGTCGGTCGAGATAATTTAGGTATTAGAGCTGGTGATGATGGTGTGAGAAACTTTGCCGATAGTGGCAAACTCTCGAGTTTTAATCACCTGGCCAGTGATGGTGGCTTCGGCAAAGTCTTGGGAGGTCCCTCTACAAACTGGTCTGGACATCTCGGCACATACAATATGAATCCAGCATATATGGCAACACATGGTTCCAATGTGCAAGGAGCTTTCAATCATTGGAATTACTATAACCACGACTGGTGGCATGATCATCCTTGGGGTGGATACAACCGTTACTGGTCGAATGATTGGGCTTGGGGCTCTACAGGATGGGGAACACTTGGGGGATGGTGGGGCATGGATGTCGCAACTGACCCTGTATATTACGATTACGGAAATAACATCACTTATCAAAACAATCAGGTCTATTACGGATCGCAACCTCTCGAATCAAGTGACACTTATTACCAGCAAGCTCAGACACTTGCTGAAACCGCTCCGCCAGTACAAACTGCTCCCCAATCCGATGCGGAGCAAAAAAAGAATGTGAATAATATGAAGCCGCTAGGTGTTTTTGCTTTAGTCTCCGGCGACCAAGACAATAGTTCGCAACTAATTCAACTGGCGGTTGATAAAAAAGGCTATATTCGCGGAACCTATTTCAACGAAGTTACCAACGAGAGTAAAGAAGTGAGAGGTGCCGTCGATAAGAAAAACCAACGAGCTTGTTTTACCATTCAAGGAAATAACCAAGTCGTTTATGACACAGCAATTGGCAATTTGCTCAAATCAACGAGCCCTATCTTGGTGCATTATTCTAAGTCAAATACTCAGCAGCTGATGATGGTAAAGCTGAAGAATCCAAATATGTCAAACTCGTGAGGGCTTAACCACAAGCTCTTTTAGATGAAATTATGAGAATATGTCTGGAACAGCTAAGCACGCGATTGGAATTTTCATCAGTGGGGGCGTGACCGATTGAGTAATTTGTCGCCCCGAAATATGGCCGATGCTTGCACAAAGCTTTAATAGCTCTCCGCTTTTCCACTGCTCTCGTTTGAAGAAAAACCAGAACAGTGCAACATATTTTTCGAGGTGTTTTCTGCTGACACCGTGATAAAGCGAAAAAATAAATTCTTTGATTCGCCTAAAAGATTGGAGATTCGCATCCGTTATCAACGTGAATAGCGAACCAGAAGATCCGGCTGTTTTTATTCTCAGGTAAATACCACCTGGCAGACTTTGAACTAGTCCAGCTACTTCCAGTGTGGTCAGAGAAGCTAAAATTCTACCTATATCTAGGTGTGGAAGTTTTTCCAAGAGGTCATCTAGTTGAATTGGCTCAAAAGTAATGTGTGCATAGACTTCTCTTTCTGTGTCACTCATGACCTCGTCTGCGGTTAAATTTGCTTCTTCACTATTGCTTTCGTCATTATCTGATTGCTTATTTTCTGCATCCTCTGCAAGGTGCTGATTTACGGCTGATTGTTCTGCGCTAGGATGCTGCTGTGCTGGTGATTCTCCACTACGACGGAAAAAAACTTCAGTGAATAGAGTAGTAGATATTTCTGGATCTGTGTCTCTATATTCTGTTTGAATCACCATGGCGGAACGCTTTAAAATTTGAAGTGCCGTTGATTGCGCGCAGCCAACGAGCCTTGCAAACCTTCGATCCTCTGGCACAGCGGTAGCGCCTCCTCCAACAGCTTACTTGCCTCTTGAAGGCGGTGCGTTCTGGAGTAGTGAAACGCAAGATTATTCATCGTTTTTAGCGTGTCCAAGTGTTCCGGTCCCGCTAAAAACGATGAACAATCTTGCG
>JACMKL010000801.1 GCA_014380105.1 Candidatus Melainabacteria bacterium | reverse complement strand
ATTTAGCTTCGTCAATTTTGCCTTCGCGAAACAGCGATAAACACAAGTACAAGTCGGCAACGTTCCAGTCTGAAGCTGTCCTACTCACCATTGCAAAGTCTTTGGAGGCTTGCGCATAATCGGCATTGGCGAGTCGTATCAAACCTGCTTGGAACGTCAGATAAGGGTCATTTGGGCTCTGAGCAAGGAGGTCTTTAATTTGAGAAAGTGCTCCTTCAGCGTTACCCTTTTTAGCAAGAGAAACACGTCTTGATTCGCGCTTCGGCAAGTCTAAAAAGCGCGCTTCGATCAAACTCTCATTGTCAAAATAATCTTTGGAATATGGATCAAAGTGAAAATCATGTTGCGGCAAATAACCAATGCTGACCATACTGAACTTCGCTGCGCCTTTCTTCTTTGCCTTCATACTGCGCGCCAGGCTCAGTTTTTTCGAAGCCTCGATACCATGCCCTTCAAGATAATCCATTTCGGCAAGCAGTAGTGGAATTTGCTTCAGAGGAACATTCGTTGTTGCTTGTTGCGCTGCTGATCGTGAGACTGCAAAGTTGCCTGATAGATAATGCAAGAGCATCAGACCACGATACGCTGTTTGTGCTTGATGAGAGCTTTTAGCTGTCGCGCGCAGTCTACCTTCTGCCTCTTGCATATTGCCTTTTTTCAAAAGCGCGTATCCAATATTAGTATTGATTTGTCCGACATCTGGATTGCCTTGCAGTACTTTCGTCCAAACCCCTTGCGCTTGATCGTAGCGACGTGAGAGATAGTGCGAGAAGCCGATAGTCAAATATGTCTCACGCGCTTTGGTATCTAAGTCATATGAACGTTTCAACGCGTCGAGAGCTTCCTGATAGTTGCCTCTCATGTTTAGCGACATGCCGAGTAGCATAAAAGGCAAGGGATCTGTCGGATCCGATATGGTGCCTTGTCTGAGCAAAATAATTGCTTCTTCGACTTTTCCCATGACCAGCTGATTCTGCGCGGCTGATGCATAACGTTGCGACTTTTCTCTTGGTCCGTTATTCCATGCCTGAGATTGAGAAAAAGATGGTGCCACCGATGATGCGCAAGTGAGAGCAAGAATTAGTGAAAGGGCAAGACGGGTCATTCTGGGTCTCCGATCAAAAAACAAAAACTGGACGGTCTGGAAGTTTTTCAAATTCCTCGAGTGAAAATGTATACAAGCGCGCCGGTCTGAATGAACCTTCCTGAGACGTTTCATTCAGTTCTTGCAGAACTCCAGTATTTAAAAACTTCTTTCTGAAATTGCGGTTGTCGACTGCTTTACCTAACACCGATTCATAGACTGACTGTAAATCTCTAAGAGTAAATTTTTCAGGAAGAAAGTTGAAAGCAGCTGGCGAATATTCGATCTTATTTTTTACTCGCTGCCGCGCGTAAGAAATGATGTTTGCGTGATCGAATGCTAATTCAGGCAATTCATTGACGCGCCACCAGGCTACCCCGCGAGCGTCGGAACTGGCGCGCAATTCCAGACCTTCCTGACGCAAGAGTGCCAAATAACTGACGGTCACAATCCGACCGCGCGGGTCACGCCCTTTGTCACCGAAAGTATAAAGCTGCTCTAAATAAACATTGCCGACATTGGTTTCGTGTAGCAATTCGCGCGCGGCCGCTTCGTCGAGCGATTGGTCGGTTTCGTCTAAAAAACCACCAGGCAACGCCCAAAACGATTTGAACGGCTCGTACTTCCTCTTGACGAGGAGGACTTCCAGCGCGCCCTGCTCAATCGCCAGCGCTGCCGTATCAACCGTCACTCTAATTGTTTCACTCGCCATCAGGCTTTTGCTTTTCGCTTGTAATTGTGCCCAACCAACAGATCATACACGAGGCAAGAGCTAACTCTTCACTCCATCCAGCACGAATTCAAGACCTTGCATGTAAAACTCGGCAGGAGGCACACCATGACCCGAATCAATCTCAATCAAGTGCGCTTGCATGTTGCGCTTGGTCAATAGCTCAATCAGGTCTTTCTGAAAACGTGGTGGCACAATTGTGTCCTTGGTCGCAGACAAAATTGCATAACGGGCGTCACTTTTGACTTGCTCGATGTTTGGAATAAAACTCTGCTTTTGATACCGCTCAGGCACCATCTCAGGTCTGCCACCAAAAGCATTTTGCAGTGCCGGTGGAATCGACGCATTTTTTGTTTCGTGAAAGAGTCGAGTCAAATCTCCTGCACCTTCTGAGCTTACAACGCCGACCAGCTTAGATTTGATATCAGCCGGAGCCAGTGCCGAATAGGTCAGAACCGTGCAACCACCCATGGATGTGCCCATCAGGACGATTCGATTGACCGGATATCGCTGCATAATTTCGCGAATATTTTGAGTGATGTCAGATATGGCGGCATCTGTTCCCCACGAATATGCACGGCGATAATTAAGCGATGAGAAAATTAGTTGCGGTCTTTTTCCGGTAATCTCGCGCGCGATTGGTTTTGCATCTGGGCATACAAACGGTTCTAGAAAAGTCGAACCCATGCCATGCAGATATACGATGAGATCGTAGCCGGCGTCAGGCTTTGCTGCTGTTGGTGGAAGCACGGCGAAACTATCTTCCTGTCCATCAAATTGACTGATAAAAGTGGACTTAATTACATCATCCGAATGCAGAACATCATTGACATTTTTCTGCCCGCGCATCAACGCCATGTTTTGCGCGATTACATTTTTCTCTTTCTTCACATGGCGCAAATGATTTGATGTTTGTAAAAACCACACGAAGAAAAACACCCCAACACCGTTGAGGAGCAGGGAGATGACGAGAGCGACCTGTAAAATGCGAACTTTCACGCGAATTTTTCTTTGTGCTACTGACCGGATTCTACCCTTCTTCTCAAATCATTGCCCGCGCCATGTAGAATCTAGAAATGGTTGACGAACAAAAACAGAAGATGGATGACAAGACCCAGGAGAAGCTTATGAAGCTTGCCCTGGTGCAGCGGCAGCTCACGATAGTGGCTCTGGCTTTCGCTTCGTTCTTTCTCTGTTGTCAGGTGGCGTCGTATTTTGCTGACATTCTGAGAATTCTTGGCATTTCACTTCTGCTGTCGTATTTGTTCATCAATGTCGTTGATTGGCTTGCGAAATATGTCCACTCCAGAGCAATGGCGATTTTTCTGGTCTACCTGGTGTTGGGCGTTGCAGTAATTCTGAGTGTTGTTCTGGTACTGCCGGCGATGGTCTATCAGGTCGCTCAATTGGGCGAAACTGTTTTCCAGCAGATTCCACAAATCATCGATAAGTTGATTTATGCGCTGCATCCTCTGGAAGAAAAATTGCATGCAGCAAAAATTGAAATCAAGGCGATGGACATTCTGTCCACGTTTGCCGCCAATTTACCTAAGCCTGATTCCACACAAATTCTTGCCCGCATGAGTGAAATGGCGCTCACTACAATGACATCGTTCATGTATGGATTGAGCGTGCTTGTTGTTTCTTTCTATTTCTTGCTCGATGGTCACCATATCCGAGATTCGATCATCAGACTTTTCCCGAGCAAATATCGGGCGAGATGTTTGGTGATGTCCAGCCAAATGGATATCAGTTTACAAGCCTTCTTCCGCGGTCAAATTGTATTAGGGCTCGCATTTGGTGGCATCATGGTGCTCGTCTACCTCGGGCTGGGCATTGACTATGCTTTGATTCTGGGCGTATTCCTGGCGGTCT
>JACMKL010000800.1 GCA_014380105.1 Candidatus Melainabacteria bacterium | reverse complement strand
TTCGATGGTTATTTTCGACAAGTCAACCCACAATGGACCGAAACTCTTGGCTATGCAGTTGAAGAGTTGATTGCTAAACCATTTATTGAATTCGTTCACCCTGAAGACCGCGAGTCCACGATGGTCGCATCGCAAAATCTAACTAAAGGCGAGCCGGTTAGATTCTTTGAAAATAGATATATTTGCAAAGACGGCACATTCAAATGGCTAATCTGGAATGCGACGTCCGACGTTGAGACGCGCAGAGTGTTCGCCGTCGCGCACGACATCAGTGACAGACGCAAAACTGAAGCAGAACTCGAAAGTGTCAGCGATAGAATTGATAATGTCGCCAAACACCTGCCCGGGGTTATCTATCAGTTTTTACGCACCAAAGATGGTGCCTACAGCTTTCCGTACATCAGCGAAAGCTGCCGAGCTATCTTCGGACATGAGCGTCATGAAATTGAGAAGGACTCAAACTTAGCATTCTACCGACTTCATCCTGATGATCTCAAAGCCATGCTTCCGGCAATTGAGCATTCATTTGAAACGCTTACTACTTTTAAATTCGAGACCCGCATTATATCGAGTACTGGTTCTGTCAAATGGGTACGCGCAACCTCCAGTCCAGAATCGATAGACGATGGAAAGACGCTCTGGAACGGGCTGATGATGGACATTACAGACATCAAGACCGCCGACGATAAAATCAAACAACTCAATGACGATCTGGCACAGCGCGTCAGTATTTTGGCTGCCGTGAATCAAGAGTTGGAAATTCTCACCCACAAGCTAGAACTCGCTTACGACGAAGCGTTGGAAGCCTCAAAATTGAAATCGGAATTCGTCGCCAATATCTCTCACGAAGTGCGCACTCCGATAAGCGCGGTGTTGGGCATGACAGAGCTATTGATGGACACGCCTCTGTCTGGAGAACAAGATAGTTTTGTCAAAATTGTCAACGAATCGGCACAGTCACTTCTTACGATTATCAATGATATTCTCGACTTCTCGAAAATGGAAGCTGGTCGCCTCGAACTGGAAGTAATCGACCTCAATGTGCGCTCACTCGTCGAAGGCTGTGCAGATTGGCTAGCATCTTCCGCACGCCGCAAGCGTCTGGCTTTGATGACTTATTCAGATCCTTCTATTCCGCAATTCGTAAAGGGCGACCCCGTGCGCTTGAGACAGGTACTCTTAAATCTTGCCAGCAATGCAATTAAATTTACCGAGACCGGTGAAATTATAGTCAAGGCTACAAAATTCAGAGAAACTGAAGAGCGCGTAGTTATTTTGTTTCAGGTCTCAGACACAGGAATCGGGCTTTCGGAAGCTGCCCGCAAGCGCCTGTTTCAGCCGTTTGCGCAAGCCGATGGTTCTACAACAAGAAAATATGGTGGCACCGGATTAGGACTCTCAATCAGTAAGCGACTGGTCGAGATGATGGGCGGAGAAATTGGTGTCACAAGCGAAGAAAAGAAGGGTTCCACCTTCTGGTTTACGGTTCCTTTAGAGCGCGAGAGGTGGCTTGCACAGCCAGACTTACGCGCTGAGCAAGTTCAGGTGCTTGAACCATTTGACGTAATGGTAATCGATCATTCAACCTCATCGCGAAATATTCTGTGTGCATATTTAGAGAATGCCGGTATTCGCCCGCATGGTGCAGCGACGCCTGGAGATGCATTGCACATAATTAGTGAGATGAAAGAAAAGGACGGGCATTTTACAGTCACAATCGTGGATGCCTCCGGGGACACTTTTGATGGTTTCACACTCGCAAAACAAATTGCGCAACTACATACACAAACTGCTGGGCGAGTAATTATAATCGGCGCTTATGACGAAAAAGAGCGCATGGAAGATGCTGTCAAAGCAGGAATCACAGCTTGTCTGGTGAAACCGCTCAGACGGGCACACCTCCTTGAAGTGGTACTGAAGCCGAATTTCGGCGGTCAAGAAATACTATCGATGCCGGAGGGTGAAGATTCCGATATTGAGACAGTATTGATGAATCTCAGCCAATCTGGAAGTGAATTAGTCCACACCACTGATGGTGGCGCCAATCGATTACATGTATTGCTTGCGGAAGACAATCCAGTCTTGCAGCAACTAGCAGAGAGACAACTCAGGAAATTTGGTTTTGACGTAATCGTGGTGGGCAACGGCAAAGAAGCTGTCGCAAACATTGAAAGCGTTGATGTCGGATATTTTGCAGCTGTATTCATGGACTGCCAGATGCCTGGAATGGACGGCTACGAAGCGACAGCGGCTATTCGCAATCTAGAAGTGAAAGGGAAAAGGCGAGTGCCAATTATCGCCATGACCGCCGGCGCAATGCCATCTGATCGCGAAAGATGTATTCAGTCTGGCATGGACGATTATTTGAGCAAGCCAGTTGGCCATGAACAATTAAAGAGAGTGATTGCAGCCTGGATCCCCCAAATTTACGACCGACTAAAGGATGCGGACGAGCAGGCAAACGCCCCCAAAGCAGTCACTCAAGCCCAGTTGGATAATACGAAAGAATTTGAAGTTGGCAGTAGTAAAGAAGCCACGACAGCTGACGCTCCAGAATATGAGGTGCCAATCAAAATTGGCGATCTCCAAAAGCTCTATGGAAAAGAAGACCTGGAAGATATCTTGCGGATGTTTTTGGCTGAAGCGACCGAGCTCTTGGGAACATTAGAAGAGCAGATTGAGGCGCATCAAGACCGTGAGCTTGCTGCAACTGCTCACCAGATGAAAGGATTGTCTGCCGTCCTCTGTGCCAACGACCTGACAAGACTGAGTCTGGAAATTGAACAAGCAGCCAAACGTTCTGCTTGGGAACCCGCATCATCAACGCTCTTGCTTTTGTCAGAAGAATTCGCAAAGGTGCGAACATTCGTAAACAGCTATCTGAACAAGGAATAGATAACCTTTCCGCGTCCAGCAGGCATTTGCAGCTTGCCCACAAATGTTGACTCGAATTAGTATTAGACCGAAGCTGAACAGTGGCTTCAGCCAAGCCATACAGATA
>JACMKL010000799.1 GCA_014380105.1 Candidatus Melainabacteria bacterium | reverse complement strand
TTGAACTTGTGAGTTCTCACGATCTGTTTTTCGTATCTCGGATGCGGGAAACGGTTCTCGACAGCCACGACAACAGTCTTGTCCATCTTATTCGAGACTACTTTTCCAGTCAGTTCCTTTCTCGGCATTTTTCTCTATGCTCCGTCCCTATCAACATCAACCTAATAATTTTTCGGATTAAGACGGCTCTTATGCCGGTTCTTTAGCCTTTTCGCTTTCAATTGTGAGCAAGCGTGCCAATTTCTTGCGCGCCGTTCTCAATTTTGCTGGGCTCTCCAGCTTTCTAACCGCTAGTTGAAAACGCAATTCGACGATCTCTTTGCGCGTTTCAGCGATCTGAGTTTTGATGTCGTCGGCGGCTAGCTCTCTGATTTCTTTAGTTCTCATGAAGCCTCCTAGACTCTATGTACGATGCGGCATTTGATTGGCAATTTCTGAGCGGCCAGTTCGAGAGCATGGTGAGCGTTTTCTTCTAAAACACCCGACATTTCGAACATGACACGACCTGGCTTTACCACTGCCACCCAAAATTCCGGTCCGCCTTTACCTGATCCCATACGGGTTTCAGCTGGCTTTTTAGAAACGGATTTATCTGGGAATATTCTGATCCACATCTGACCGCCACGCTTTACGCTTCTGGTCATCGCTTTTCTGGCGGCTTCAATTTGACGCGATGTGATCCAGGCTGGCTCGAGAGCTTGCAATCCGTATTCACCGAATTGAACTTCCACGCCGCGTGTTTCACAACCGGTCATGCGACCGCGATGGTGCTTTCTATATTTTGTGCGCTTTGGCAACAGCATGACTAACCTGCCTTCCTGGGTCTACGACCAGCTCTTTGCCCTGGTCTTTCTCCAGGTTGCTCCCCTTGCTTACGATCTGATGAGGTTTTGATATTTGGAGGGGACCATTGGCCCATTTCCAATTCACCTCTGAAGATCCAAACTTTGATGCCGATGATGCCCATCATTGTGTGACCTTCGGCCTGGCCGTAATCGATGTCGGCTCTAAGAGTTTGTAGTGGAATACGACCTTCTTTGGTCCATTCCGTACGAGCGATTTCAGCACCACCCAAACGACCTGCCACCATGATTTTTACACCGATGGCGCCGGCACGCATGCAGCGTTGAATTGCTTGTTTCATTGCCCGTCTGAAAGCAACGCGTTTTTCCAATTGCTGTCCGATTGATTCGGCTACCAATTGAGCTTCCAGGTCGACGCGGTTAACTTCCAAGATATTGATCTTGATGTTGATACCAGGACGATTCAGGAGCGCTTTTACTTTCTGGTGCAGGGTCTCAATGCCTTGTCCGCCTTTGCCGACAACAACACCTGGACGAGCCGTGAAGATTTCGAGCTCGATATGATCGGCTTTTCTAGAAATCTCTACTTTAGAAACGCCGGCGTTAGCCAATTCTTTCTTCAAGTAGACACGAATGCGATGATCTTCTTCGATCAAAAACGGTACGTCGCGCTTTTGCACGATCCAGTTGGCGCGCCATCCTCTGTGGATGCCGACACGAAAACCGTTAGGATGAACTTTCTGGCCCAATGTCCTAGCTCCTTTTAAAGCCTTTCAACCAACCAATTAAACATCCGACAAAACGATCGAAATGTGGCTCGAACGTTTCAGGATAGGGAACCAACGACCTCTTGCTCTAGGCTGAATGCGTTTGAGCGTTGGACCCTGGTTTGCAAAAATTTCTACGATTTTGAGATCGCCGGCTTCATCTTCGGAGATGGGAGATTGAGCAGCGTGTACACGGTTGTACATAGCCGACTTCAAAACTTTTTCCACTTCGCGTGCCGCAGAATACGGCATGAATCTGAGCATGGTGACGGCTTGCGCTGCGGATTTGCCGCGGATCTCATCGACCACACGACGCACTTTGCGCGGAGACATTCTCAACCATTTAGTCTGTGCTTGGTTCTGCATGGCTAAATCCTCTAACCTCTTTTGGCGGTCTTGTCACCACCGGCATGTCCTTTGAACAATCTAGTCGGAGCAAATTCTCCGAGACGGTGCCCAATCATTTGTTCTGTGACATAGACAGGCACGTGTTTGCGTCCGTTGTAGATGGCAACGGTATGCCCAATCATGTCAGGCACAATCATTGAAGCGCGCGACCAGCTTTTGATCACTCTCTTCTCGCCTTTTCTGTTCATTTCCTCAATCTTTTTGACAAGACTCGGATGAACGAATGGTCCCTTTTTTAGCGAACGAGACACGGGGCAAATACCTCCTACTTACCTACTACTTAGTGCGACGCTTGACGATATAACGATCTGAAGGCTTATTGCCACGACGAGTTTTGTAACCCATCGCAGGTTTGCCCCAAGGAGTCTGTGGCTTACCACCGATTGGTGATTTACCTTCGCCGCCGCCGTGTGGGTGGTCAACAGCATTCATTGTGACGCCGCGGTTAGTTGGCTTGATGCCCAACCAGCGGTTGCGACCGGCTTTACCGATACGCACGTTCTTATGTTCGGTATTGCCGAGTTGACCGATAGTCGCCAAGCAATCCAGTGGCACTTTGCGCATTTCGCCAGATGGCAAACGCAGTGTGCAGTGAAGACCTTCTTTAGCCAGTACTTGAACTTGAGCTCCAGCACTGCGAGCCATTTGACCGCCCTTTCCTGGAATCATTTCGACGTTGTGTACCATGGTACCCAGTGGTGTCGAACGTAGTGGCAAAGCATTGCCATTCTTGACTTCAGCATTCGGTCCGGACAAAAGTTTGTCGCCAACCTTGACGCCCAAAGGTCCAAGGATGTAGCGCTTTTCGCCGTCTGCATATTGCACCAGCAAAATGCGGCAATTGCGGTTTGGATCGTATTCAATCGTTTTTACAACACAAGGAATGTCGTGCTTATTACGCTTGAAGTCGATAATTCTGTAGGCTTTTTTGTGACCGCCACCAATGTGACGCGTCGTCAAACGACCCTGGTTGTTACGTCCACCAGTGCGCTTGAGTGGAGCCAAGAGCGAGCGCTCAGCAGTTTTTGTGGTGATGTCGGAATAGTCGTGTAGCGACATATTGCGACGACCAGCAGAGGTCGGATTTACTATACGAGGTGGCATCTTCTTTCAGTCCTTGTCTTGTTCAGTCAATCAATTCGTTCGCTTCTTAGCCGTTGAAGAGATCCAGTGGATCGCCTTCGACAGTGACGATGGCTTTCTTGCTGTCTTTCGGGTGAGCACCGTGGCGTTTTTTGCTACGGAAGCGTCCACGAATTGCCGAAGTATTGACAGCAACTACCGATGTTTTGCATTTCGGATAAAGCTCTTTGATCAATTGCTCAACTGCTTGAGCGATCTCGATTTTGTTGGCGTCGCGCAACACTTCAAAAGTGTATTGTCCAAGCTGAGTCATCTGTGCCGATTTCTCGGTGATGATCGGGCGAAGAATGATTTGCGATTGGCGAGTGTTCATTTGTAATTACCTTGCAAGTTTCTCGTTGCGATTGTCAGATTACTCAGACTTTTCTTTGGTCGATTTCTTCGGAGCTTTTTCGCCTTCAACTTTTGGCTTAGCTTCTTTTTTCGCTGCCGGAGCTTTAGTCGTTTTTGCTTTCTTCTCTTCGATTACAGCTTCTTTCTTTGATGATGCTCTTGGCGTAGCTGGTGTTAGAGCCTCGCCTTTGGCACCTTTTTGAAAGCGCTGGTTGATCATTCCGAGACCTTTTTCAGTCAGAAGTACAACTTCTGCTTCAATCAAGTCTTTGACGTTCAAGTTTGATTGGTGGATAACTTTGACCCACTCGATGTTGCGAGCTGAGCGCTCAACCAATGAGCAATGCTCGGTTGTGTACTCAAGAACAACTAATACTTTCTTCTCTTCGACTTTGGCAGATTTCAAAACTTGAGCGAACTCTTTTGTTTTGCCTTCTTTGATGCTGTCGAAATTTTCCACTACTACGAGATTGGCGCTTCTTGCGGACAATGCTGATTTAACAGCCAGGACGCGCATCTTCTTTGGAAGTTTGAATGAGAAATCGCGTGGCTTCGGTCCGAAGGTGACACCGCCGCCTTCCCACAATGGACTGCGGATGGAGCCGGCGCGAGCGCGACCGGTACCTTTTTGACGCCATGGCTTTCTGCCACCACCACGAACTTCCGCACGGGTTTTGCTGTTGGCGGAGCCGGAGCGTGCGTTTGCCAATTGGCGGAGCAACGCTGTGTGCATCAGACCTTTATTAGGATCCAGACCAAAGACGTCTTTATCAAGCTCCACTTCGCGG
>JACMKL010000798.1 GCA_014380105.1 Candidatus Melainabacteria bacterium | reverse complement strand
TCGAACCGATTGGTTTCGTAAAATGCTTTAGATAAAGCATTGCATATGAGAATGTATCTGGTTGTCCTTTTATCTTTGACAGATTCTTCAAGTTCAAGTGCCTCGGTGAGGAACTTTACCGCCTTTTCGTGTTTGCCTAAATCGTGGTAGGTAATTCCTATATCTGTTAACAGTTTTATTTTGTCCGAATTCGCCAGCGCTTCTTGATCATTTTTAACTTTATTCAAGTTTGTTTTGAGAGACAAAACTTTCTTGTAATGACTCAGCGTGGTGTTGTAGTCGAATTTTTTTGTATTGTCAGAAAAGCTGACTTTTGATCCGCCGCTCGCCGAGGTGTATCCAGATTTTGCTAATCGACCGTTAAATAAACCAGCACCATAGTGCATTGACTGTCGATACTTTTCCATAAGTTTGGGATCGAAAGTGAATTGGCACGTAGCGTAGGGGTCGCTATCTGACATAGGTAATGGGGGAAATGGAACAGATTTTTTAACACTGTCCAAAGCTATTTTGTTTAACCTTTGATCCGCGGATTTGGGTGCCACTATAAGGTCAACGACCTGGCCATTCTTCAAAATCTTGAATTTCACTACCGTGAGGCCTGTTAAATTGGGCAGATAAATCCCATTCGAATTGATTTTATGAGCCACCAATTGCTTGAAAAGCAAATCATCATAGCCAGGCTCTTCTTGACACAGGACCTGAGGTTGACAGCAAATTATGATGATTACTGTTAGCGAGATTTTCCAACTAATAGCCAACTTAATTGCCCTCAAAAGATAGTTTGCAATATGAATTGGAAAGTTTATTTCGCGGCTGCTTCGTCCAGTTGAAATGCATCGTGCAGCATTTTTGCGGCTTTGTCGGCTTCGCCGCGAGCAACCACGCATGTGATTTTCATTTCGCTGGACGTAATCATCTTGATATTGATCTTAGCGTCGCCCAATGTTGTAAATAATTTTGCAGCGATGTCTGGTTGCCCAGCCATTCCTGCGCCAATCAAGCTCACTTTGGCAATATCTTCGTCAGCCAAAACTTCCTTTGCACCCATCTTCAATTTCAATTCTTCCAGAATGGTGTTTGTCTGTGCGAGATCTGTCGATGCGACAGTGAAAGTGATGTTGTTCAATCCGGCTGTTGGGTGAAACGCTTGCATGATCATGTCTATGACAATGTTTTTCTTTGCTAAAGCCGAAACTATTTGAGCTGCAATGCCCGGTTGGTCAGGAACGTCCATGATTGCCACGCACGCATTGTCTTTGTCTACTGCAACGCCGCTTACGCTGCGATAAATTTCCATGTCCGCTCCTCCACCGATCTGCGTACCCTGATGTTCTGGTTTGAAAGTATTGCGTACTCTCAGGATGACACCGTATTGTCGTGCTAATTCAACCGCACGCGGGTGTATGACCTGTGCGCCCATGCGAGCCATCTCTACCACTTCGCCGTATGAAATTCGATCAAGTAGGCGAGCATTTTTGATCACGTTGGGGTCGGAAGTGTAAATGCCATCTACATCCGTGAAAATGTCGCAATACTGGGCTCCTGCTGCAGCTGCCAGGGCAACCGCCGTTGTGTCGGAGCCCCCGCGTCCCAGAGTTGTAATGTCACCATTGGCGGTGACGCCTTGAAATCCTGCCACTACTAATGCGTCACAATTTTCGAATGCTCGAGCGAGATTATCGAATTGAATGTCTACAATTCGCGCTTTGCTATGCACGTTCTCTGTAAAGATGCCGAGCTGATAAGCAGTCACGGAACGAGCAGAAACATCCAGTGCATTCAACATCATCGACAACAGCGTGATTGAAATATGTTCGCCGGTCGAAAGAAGTGAATCGAGTTCTCGTTGGTTGGGTGTTTTCGCAATTTGATGGGCAAGCTTAAGTAGGTAGTCGGTTGTGTCTCCCATCGCAGAAACTACAACTAGAACTTTGCCTGTTTTCAGTCTTTCTTTAACTAATTCTGCTACGTGCTGAATGCGAGCAATACTCTTTACGGAAGTTCCGCCGAATTTAAGAACCGATATTTCAGATAGCGTTTGCTTCCCGAGTTCTAGCTCTGACAACGCTTCTTTAGTTGAACGACTCATAGTCAGACCTCAATCCTTTTCTGTCTACTTCCAAATTCAAAACTTTGTATCCTGCTGATTGACGAGAACACCAGCTTGTAAGCTCACTGGCTATTTCTTCTTCGTGCCGTTGATTAGCAATAATCAAAACAGAAGAACCCGCACCGCTCAGGACGCATCCCAAGCCATTTGTTCCTCTCACTAACGCCTTCAATTTATTCAAGTCAGGAACCAGGTCAGCGCGATAGGGTTCGTGCAGACAATCAAATAGAGATTCTCTCAAAGCTTCATCGTCACGAGCCGCGACGGCAGCGACAAACAGCGCGACACGCTGCACATTGGCGGTGGCATCACTGAGGGGAATTGTGCGTGGAAGAGCTGCTCGTGCAGCTTCAGTAGATAATTTGTAGGGAGGCACCACTACAAAAGTTTTCCATTTTTCTGGCCAATTGAGTTGCTTAACGACAGCTTTGCTTCCTTGGATAGATGGTGCGCAAACGACTAGTCCTCCGAGAAGACTGGCGCCCACATTATCTGGATGTCCCTCTATTTGTGCAGCTCGAGCGAGTACGTGCATTTTGTCCGGTACATGACCTTTCAATATTTCGGCTGCCCAGAGGGCGCTCAGTACTGCCGTCGACGAACTACCCAGTCCTCGCGCAAGCGGAATATCAGTTTGAATGCTTATTGTCAGCCCTTTTAAGGACTCTTCGGTCATTTGAAGTGAATCAAGCAAAACATTCAACAGCAAATTTTCTCTCTTGTTAGAAAGGTCGTTTGCGCAAGAACCTTGCAAATCGATTTTGAGGTCTTTGCCTTCGCGGAAATCAAAAGTGAATCGACTGTATATGCTAAGCGCTAAACCGATCGCGTCAAAGCCCGGACCCAAGTTCGTTGTGCTGCCTGGCACATTGATGACAAGTCGTCTGCCGATTAACGAAGATGCAAAATCTGGATAATTTCTGCTCAACATTTAAAAGCCCATTACCTTTTTTAGTGCGCTCAAGTCGGCTTCGACAGGATCCAAATTTACTGCATTGATTTTTTGAGGAGTTTCAGGGTCTTTGAGACCATTACCGGTAAGAACGCAGACTACTTCCGCATCGCCCGGAATAATACCTTCTTTCAAGTGTTTGATCAGTCCTGCCAAACTTGCAGCACTCGATGGTTCGCAGAAAACACCCTCTTTGGCGCCGAGCCATTTGTAGGCGTCTAAAATTTCTTCGTCCGTGACGCAGTCTATTTTTCCACCTGATTCTTTTGCCGCTAAATCCGCTTCTTTCCAGCTGACTGGATTGCCAATGCGGATTGCAGTGGCGAGTGTTTCGGGGTTTTCAACGATTTTTCCGTGCACCATTGGTGCAGAGCCTGCTGCTTCAAAGCCATGCATTTTTGGTGCGGAAGGTGTTCTGCCTAATTCGTGAAAGAGTTTGAATCCACGCCTATAAGCACTAATGTTGCCGGCGTTTCCTACCGGGATGCACAAATAATCAGGGGCATTGCCCAATTCCTCCACTACTTCAAAAGCGGCAGTCTTTTGCCCTTCTAGCCTGAATGGATTGAGCGAATTGACGATAGTCACTCCGCAGTCTGCGCTAATTTCTTTGACAAGCTCGAGTGCTCGGTCGAAATTGCCCTTTACCTGAATGAGTTTTGCACCGTAATGAATTGCTTGAGCAACCTTGCCGAGTGCGACATAACCGTAGGGAAGGAGGACGAAACAAGCAAGACCGGCTTTTGCTGAGAAAGCAGCAGCTGAGGCACTGGTATTACCTGTGGAGGCGCAAATTACACCTGTCGCCTTATCCTCGACTGCTTTTGTAATCGCCAGAGTCATACCGCGATCTTTAAAGCTGCCGGTTGGATTAAGACCTTCCAGTTTGAAATAGAGATTTAGCTTTGGAAAGCCGAGCGCGGCAGGCAGTGAAGTTGCTTTCACCAGCGGAGTGTCGCCTTCGCCAAGACTGACAATTTTTGTATTGAGATCAACCGGAAGAAATTCACGGTATTTGTCGATCAGACTTACAATTTCTGCAGCCACTTAAGCGCTCCTGAAAATTCTAAATGCATTGCCAAAAGTTTTGAGGAAGTCGCTCTTCTTAAGCTCCTCGATCGCCTGGTTCATATTTCTGCCGAGCACGTCGTGCGTCAAAATAACGATTGTCGCTTCTTTGTCTTGCGCATCTCTCTGGATAATTGTCGCAATGCTCACGTCGTTGGCACCGAATATGGTGCCTAATTTTCCGATTACGCCCGGTGTGTCGTTGACGACGAGTCGTAAATAGAACGGGCATTTCCATTCATCTGGAGGAGTTGCCGACGCTGGTGATGCTTCTATTACCGGTTGGAAATAACTTGCGAAATCAGGAAGCTTGAGGGCGCCGGCGAGATTCATCAAGTCTCCGACCACCGCAGATGCGGTTGGTAATTTGCCCGCCCCTGGTCCAATTAATGTCAGTTCGCCTACTGCGTGACCTTTCACGAGAATGCCGTTATTGGACCCGGAGACTGAAGCGAGCGGATGTTCCAGTGGTACTAGAGTCGGATGCACTCTGACATCGAATATTTCTTTGCCTTTCTCGTCGCGCTTTCCGGCCGTTCCCAACAGTTTTATTCTGTATCCAAATTCCTTGGCGAGCGCCATGTCTTCTTTGGTGATCGTGCGAATGCCTTCACGGTAGATGGTTTCCGGCTTTACGAAATGTCTGTGGGCAAGCGCAGACAGGACGGAGAGTTTGTATGCGACGTCAAAGCCGTCGACGTCTGCGGTCGGATCGGCTTCGGCAAATCCGAGCGCTTGCGCTTCTGCTAGCGCTTCTTCATAGCTTTTGCCGGCTTCCATGCTGGACAAAATAAAGTTGGTCGTGCCGTTTAAAATGCCGACGATGGATGAGATTTCGTTTGCTTCCAGACCTTTGTGAATGGTCGACAACAACGGCACTCCGCCTGCTACTGAGGCTTCGAAAAATATTGTCACACCATGTTCTTTCGCGAGCGCGAACAAGTGCGGACCGTGTTTCGCTAAAACTTCTTTGTTTGCAGTGACAATATGCTTGCGTTTTTTTATCGCTTGTTCCAAGTAAGAGAGCGTCGGATTTTCGCCGCCCATCACTTCGACGAGCACTTCAATTTCCGGGTCGTCGATGATGTCGTTGACGTTGGTTGTGAGGGGGCACGAAAATTCAGTCGTGCGCACTTTGTTTATGTCTTTAACGGCAATTTTCTTCAGGGTGACGTGGCGATGTTTGGCGAGGAGCTCAACGACCCCCGAGCCAACAGTGCCCAATCCCAGCATGCCCAGCACAACTCGTGCCATAAGTGAACCTCACGTGTTTTCGAAACTGAGAGGCAATTATCCCCCACGCGGCTCAGCGGGAGGACAGTTAGAGCCGTGCCTGTTACGCCCGGTTACACTTGACAGATTTCGAGCGTCCGAAATTAGCTGAAATAAACGCCGACTGCGCCAGTGACGCGCCGGACCAGGCGCACGTCATCAAATTCGATCTCCTGCCCGTATTCGAGCTCCTCTGCACCGCGTTTCTTCAAAAGCGCAATCACTTCTTTCCGCTCGACTTCGCTCAGTTCAACGCGCTTATGATGATTATCCGCCGCCATCTTAAGCAGTTCATCGATTTTAAGGTCCGGATGAATTTCTGCCATCTTCCCTTTGTTTGCTCCGCGGCAAAGATACTTTTGTTATGGGCCAGTGCTGCCAGATGAAGCTATTTTACTATGACTTTCTTGCCCGCCCGATACATGAAAACCACCTGCCTTGGCAACTATTTGGGAAAAGCTGTGTCGAGCGCAGATTGTTGTCTTTTCGCTAGCGAAAAACTGCCTGACTTGTGATACCGCAGCCAGTGTCACTGCCAGGTGCGAAATTGCCACCGCGATAATTATTCCTGTGATTTCCATATGGCAGTGAATAGCCAGTAAATACGCCAATGGGACGCGCAGAAGGAAGAGTCCACCCGAAAGCGCGAGCATCGGTTTGATAGTAAAACCAGCTCCCTCGAGCGCACCAAAGGCGGTCAGATAGAATGCCAACAATGGATAAATGGCGCACGAGCTGTAGATTAGCGCGCTGACAATTACTTTTGATTGTTGAGAAACAGCATAGAATGACGCGATCTGACCCGACAGAAGAGCAATCGCAATGGCAACCACCGCCATAAAAGTGGCCGAAACCCAGCTCAGAAGCCATGTCATTCGACGCGCCTCCTGTTTTTTGTTTGCGCCCATTAGCTGTCCGACCACGGATGCGGCGCTCAAGCTGAAGGCGATAATTGGTGTGGTGGCAATCAATTCTTCTAATTTCAAGCGAATGGTCCAGGCTGCTTGCGCTTCATTGCCTGCAGGGAGAAGCGCCAAAATCGAATACATAGCGAAGTTTGAGCCAAGCCAGGCAGCCTCAGTGAGAGCGATCGGCAGACCAATTTTGACAATTTGTGCAAATTTCTTGGATAGTTTTCCGCAGCCCTGAATGCCGATTTTGGTCAAGTTTAGAAGCGAAATATTTTCTTTCTTCAGCACGACTTCACAGGATACAACGCCAGCAATTGCGCCTAAATTCCACGCAAGAGCAATTAATTCCAGCGTAAATACTTTTCCATGTGTAATTAGGTTCGGCAAAATTAAGGAGAGAGAAATGCTTACAGCAGCGGCGACTAGCCACGGCAACATTACTTCTCGAAATTTGCCGCGGGCGCGCAAAATTGCAGTTTGCGCAATCATGATTGCATAGGCAAGATTAGCCGGAGCGCAGAGTGAGAGATAAATAGCGCCTGCTTGCTGGGCGCGCGGGTCGGAAGTGAAGACGCTGACTGCCGCGCTGGCGAATATGTAGGTGACGATCGCTGCAAAAGTGCCGGTCATTATGGCTAAAAGGAGGCAGGCGTGGGCTACCGCTTGCGCCAATTTATCATCCTTGGCTCCTGTCGCTCTGGCAATCATTGAGCCGGCGCCCTGAGCAATGCCGGTGGCAAAAATGGCTGACAGGAAGAGCATTTGGTCGGCAATTCCCACGCCCGCCTGGGCTGTTTCACCCAAAGAGCCAGCCAGGTGCACATCGACCAAGCCAATTGCCGCAGACAAGGCGGCAGAAACACATATAGGTACGCTGCTTGCGGAAATAGCTACAAGCTGAGCTCTCACGGTGTCAATTCTGGGCATGATACAATCCTCAACGGAAGTTCGTGGTAACGATACCACGAGTATGCGTTGTATTCATACTTAAAATGGTGGAAGTGTGAAATTAGATTGGATTTCGGCGCTAAATGAGCAAACATCATGGACCTCAAATAATGAAGTCCTGGACTGGCTTGAATCCATCTGCGGAAAGCGTCTGTCTGTCGACGATTTGAGCCTCAGAACTTTCTTGAGCAGCTTGGACTTTATGCGAGAGCAGGCAACCTGTCTTCATTTTGGACATGCTCTCAAAATTGAACAATTGAATGCGAGAACTGAAAAGCTTGCCCTAATCTTTCGACTTTCTGAAAAGCCGAGCAAATTACCTCCATTAATGGCGAATTTGTCCGGCAATTCTGACCCGAAAATATTAAAATCGATTAGCGATACATTGTTTCTTGGATTTATCGTCTTTCTCTCGAATGCAGCGCAGGAAGCCTCAGGCAATTCGATTGCCAGATGCGAAGGGCTTTTTCGAGAGCCTCCAAAGGAGAGAAAGCGTCTGGGAGCGGCAAAAATCGAGGATGAGACTGCCTGGCGCCGAGAAATACCGCTGCTTCAAGAAGCTCAATCTGAGGACGTCAACGAGATTCAAAGGTGCGAAGATTTATTCATCTTCAGCCCAAAAGCCAAGTTTTGCTCTGATGCTTGCAGATTTAGTACTTTTCAAATTACCAAGCAATTAAAAGAGCCCGGGTACATAGCAGAAAAACAACGTCGATACAGGAGCCGGAAAGAAAAAACGTGATAGGAAGAAAAGGCATCGAGCGGCGGAATTTCCACTCCAAAAATTTCACACTTTCTTGTTCTGCTCTAATGCTCTCTGCAGGGCTGAGCGTTTCCATTGCAAATGACGCGCAGGCAGTGCCAAGGCCGATTGTGCCTGAGCCTTCCTTCAAAATGCATGTTGCGCCACGTCATCCAAAATACACAGTGAAGACACTTCCCTCCGGCAAGAAATTAAAATTGCATTTTGTCGGACCGCTGGTTTTCGCAGATGGCGATCAAGCATTGTTACTGAGTTACGAGAGTGATTTTAAAGTTACAGATCTCGCCAAGCTGAAAAATGAAGTCGATGAAATTTGGTCTTATTTTCGCCAGGATGCGGGTATTCAGGGCTTCAAACATGCGGTAATCACCGTACGAGAAGAGCCATCTGGTCAGGGTGTTCAAAGTGCGCACGTCAAAAATTTCTTGTTCGAACAGAAAGACAGCAAATGGACATGTTTAACTGATCCCGACGTTGGCGCACCACAGCCTGACGATCAGGAGTGTGAGAAAGGTAATGACCTTTCGCATGTAGGCAATCACAAAGAAGCAATCGAACACTTTGATAAGGCACTGGTGCTCAATCCGAAAAGCATCAACGCTTTACTGAATCGCAGCATTGCCTATGAGAGTCTTGGCGAGCACAAGAAAGCGCTTGCAGACCTCACCTCGCTGCTTTCGATATCTCCTAATTATGTTATCGCATACGTAAACAGAGCATGGGTACATGGGCGCCATAAGGAATTTGCGGAGGCTCTCGAAGATTGCAATAAAGCAATTTTGATCGATCCGAAATGCGCTGCTGCCCTAAACAATCGCGCTTCTGTTTATAACGACCTTGGTCAGTACGACAAAGCGCTCGACGACAGCACCAGAGCGATCGATCTGGCACCACATCTGGCCGCAGCGTACGACACTCGCGGTGTAGCAAGGCGCCATTTGAAACAGTTTCAACTGGCGATCGATGATTTCAACAAAGCATTGACGATGAATCCGAAACTGGGTGAAGCATATTACAATCGCGCTCAAACGTACAAAGCGATGGGTGATACCAGCAACGCCACCAGTGATGAGGCGAAAGCGAAAGAGTTAGGATTTAAGAAAGAGTAGAATCGAGCTAATGTTAGTTTTGTAATGTCTCGCTATAGTTGAAAACATTCTTTGTTCGGCGCATTCCCAAGTTTTGGAAAGT
>JACMKL010000797.1 GCA_014380105.1 Candidatus Melainabacteria bacterium | reverse complement strand
GCGCGCCTTCATTCGGACGAGAATCGAAAGTCAGGCGTGTTGGATATAGCGAGCGAATGATATCGGCTCTCTGTCTCATGCTTGCCATGCCCATGCCACCACCATCACTTCTCTCTTCATCCAATAATGTGGCATCATATCCGGCACCATTGTCACGCACAGTTACTACCAGTGCATAGTCTGAAGACGTAGTAATCACTACATTTATTTCACTTGCCGATGAATACTTTTCCGCATTATTCAAAGCTTCTTGCACAATGCGAAAAACGTGTAATTGAGCCAGCTCTGCAAGTTTTGGTATGTCAACCTCTGTCTCCAGGCGACAGGTAATTCCAGAGCGTTCTTCAACTCGTTCTAGCAAACCTTCAAGACTGACTTTTAATCCCCAATCTTGCAAATTACGCGGCGCATAATCATTGCAAATATCGCGCAGTTTTTCGACGATTTCATCGAGCGTTTCGATTACTTCGCCATCTGTAAGTTGTCTATCACCGGACATATAGCGTTTTAGCATCAGAAGGTCCGCGATGACGGTATCATGCAGATCTCGAGAGACCTGCCGTTTTGTTTCTTCTTGCTGGTGTACAAGTCGCCAGGCTAAATTTTGCATATCTAGCTTGTGCGAATCTACTTTAGGACGCTCAAAGTTTTCCTTGCGCGCAACCTGTCTGCGATTAAATGGATCTGGGTCGCTTGTTGCCGATTCTTCGTCTGGATACAGGGCATTTAGACAACGATCTATTAATAGCAAAATCTCTTCGATTTTGAGCCTCTGATTGTCGCAAGTCCAGAATTGACCATTTTTATTGGAGACGAGTTCTAGCTTGGCTTTTAAGCGTGTGTCAAATTCAGCGTAGGAAAGAAACACAGTCTCTTTGGTGGGAATTATGAAAATTTCGATTTTGCCCGCGCTAGAACGAGCCGATAGACAGAGTTTATCGTTGCGAGCTCGAAAGCGATAAAAGCTTTCTGGCATTTTTTTGCTATTTAGTAAATGCGAAACTTCCGGTGGCCTGTCTGGTTCTTTGATGCGCTTTGGACCGAGTAATTCAAGTCCTTTAAATTTCTCCCTATCGCTTTCATTCGTAATTCGATGCACTAAAGCTTCAAAGAGACTATCCATTACTTCAGTGGTGATCGAGTCTAGACTTCTCTGAGTATCGGTGCTTCCGGTAGAACTTTCTCTACTTGGGCTAATGGGCACGCTTCGTCTCACTTCACTTCCTTTGCCCTGAAAGAGAAGTTGCGCTAATTTTCTGGCATCGAAAGAGAAATTGACCACGATTTCCTCAAACGCCTTTTAAACCCATATCTAAGCTGCCATAGCCGTTTTCAACTGCCCAGGCAATCAGTTGTTCGCGTGTCTCCAGACCAATTTTTAAGAGTAGCGTCTCACATTGTTTTCGCACTGTCGTGATTGATGTTGTGCGAGCATCTGCAATATCTTGATACTTCATGCCGCGTGCCAGCATTCTAAGTACTTCGTCTTCACTACGAGTCAGCTTTTTCCAGTTGCCTTTTACTTGCTCTGATACAATTCCAGATTCATTTTTCATGACACGTCTGATTGTGTCGGCTACTTTGGAGACTCTTTCAGATTTTAATAGATAAGCATGAACACCCATGGCTAGTACCGCTTGAATGAATGCCATTCTGCTTTCAGCCGAGAAAATGACCAGTTTGGCGCCTTTGATTTTGGAATATTTCTCAACCATTGACCGCGGTCCGTTGCTGCCTGGCAAGTGTAAATCAAGCAGCACCACATCTGGTGACAGCTCTTCAGTCATTTTTAAGCCTTCATCGCCATCGAGTGATGTACCTATTACACAAATGTCAGACTCCTGCGATAAGCCCATTGCCAAGCCATCAAGAGTCGCCTGGTGATCTTCTATGATTACTATCCGAATGGACTCTGGCACTTGTTTACTCCTCTCAGTTGCTAGTTTTGCGCCATTTTTCGATATCGTTTGGCTAAACTTGATGCTTTTGAATAGTGATCAGAATTCTTTGACACTTTGATAAGCGCATCAGAAGCACTTTGATAATCTTTTGATTGAGCTAGTCGGACACCCATGTTAAACAGCATGTCATCGACGTCTTCCTGCTGTTGGCGATTCAGTTTTTGACGTTTGATTTTGTCGAGCATTGAAATGGCTTCTTCAGTTTTGCCTTGATCTGCCAGTTCTGCGGCGATCGCAAGCGGCGGTGGTGCCTTCTCTGGGAAAACAATTTTCAATGAAGAAAACATCAATACTGCGGACACTAGAGTAAAAATAAATACGTTGAAGCGATGCTTGGATCCCGCCGTCAGGATGTCTTTCTTTCCTGAAAGTGACTCGGTCTGGTGCACAGGTAAGCTGCTGCTCGATTGGGTCGTTGCCATCTGCATAGCAAAATTGTGACTGTCCTTCATTGAAATCTCGACAGCTTTATTTGCCTGAGCATCAAATGGAATCCAGCCAGTAGCAGGCAGAGCACCCTGAAGAGTTTGAAATTTCGAGAGTGCCATCTCGATATCTTCAAGCAATTCTTCAGCGCTGCTTTGCCTGTCGAATTTTGATTTGGAAAGCGCTTTCTTGACCGCCGCTTCCAATGCATTTGGAAACGGCAAATCCACGCGCACAGCGTTTAAGCTTGGTGGCGGGCGATTGACATGCATAAACATGAGACCCATCACGTCGTCTGCATAGAATGGTCGTTTACCTGTCAGCATCTCAAAAATTGTCACACCGAGTGCATAGACATCGCTGCGTGTATCTAGTTCCTCACCACGGCATTGTTCCGGGCTCATGTATCCCGGCGAGCCACAAACCTTCCCATCCATCGTCAAAGAGCCCGACTGCTCGTTTCTATCAAACATCATTTTGGCTACACCAAAGTCTAGAACTTTGACGACACTATTTTCGAGCACAATATTTTCGGGCTTAAGATCTCGGTGTATGATTTTCGCGCGATGCGCCTCTGCAACTGCATCAAGAACCTGACGCATGATAGGCAGTGCCGCATCTAGTGGCACATGTCCATGTTCCCGAATACGCCTCGATAACGAAGAGCCGCTCAAGAACTCAGTTACGATGTACGGTTGTTCATCTCCCAAGATACCGTACTGAAAAAGTTTAACGATATTCGGATGATTGAGACTGCTGATTGTCTTTGCTTCACGCAGAAATCGTCTACGTGAATTTGGGTCAGAAACTCTACTGCCGTGCAGAAGCTTGATTGCCATTTCTTTGTCTGTGGTTTCATCAAGCGCTCTAAAGACCGCACCCATAGAGCCCTGTCCCAGGAATGCCAGCACTCTGTAGCGGTCTTCGATATATTTGCCGATGAATGGACTTTTGCCCGCATCACTTAAGCGAACAGCATCTTTCGGACACAAATCCGTGTCATCATTGAAGTGTTCGTGGCAGGTGTCGCAAAGTTTCATTGGTCAGCGCCCCACCATATTGAGGTTGCGCTTATACATCTGTCCAAGGTTAGTAGCAGTCTCATGTAACGGCGAAGCGAGCGGCACTTTCTTGAGTGTCGCTAATGCCTGAGTGTAATGCTTTTGGTTGGCAAATTTACGTGCCAAGTTCAGATAACCTGTGTGCAATGTAGAAATCTCTTGAGCGGATATTTTACCCGTTCTCTGGCGATTCTCAAGAATATTAATAGCAGCTTCTGTCTTGCCTCTGACGATTAATTCGGACGGAGTATCAGGTGTGGCTAAATCCCAGACTAATAGACCGCCCATTGTGACCGCTGCCAATATGAAGATGAAAGGCAATATCTGGCGCAGCGCACTCGGTCGCCACTCGGACTCTTTTCCATAAGAATGAGCAACATCTTCAGCATGTGAATTTGTATTTCTCGATTCTCGTGCCACCGCGCGTGGTGAGGAGGCGAGTGGCTGAAAACTTTCGCCTGAAGCGGCTCCTGGAGAAGCATCGAATACGCTAACATCATCGCCTGACATTTGTGATGCGATACCGAGAGCGGTGGCAGCCCTTGGGGAGGCAGGTTGTGTTGCCGCAGGTAGAGTGGTGCCCAAAGCCTGAACTGGCGAGCTGGAGAGACTTGAAGACACGGCTACAGGCGAATTCGGCGTTACGAAAACATCATTGCTGTCAGAACTACTACTTGCTTTATTGCTATCCGAAAAAAGCGGAGAAGCCGCCGGTCCTGGATTGGCATCAATTGTGTTCGCAACAACCGGAAATTTTGCAGCGTTTAGATCAGTATCGCCAAATTTGACCAATATCGGCTCCAGTACTTCCCAAAGTGCGGCAACCGTCTGAGGGCGTTTGAGCGGATCTTTCTGTAAAATCGAAGTCATCGCCGCCTCTAATTCCTCAGGAAAATGGAGCGCGGGCTCGACTTCTCTGAGTTTTGGCGGCTGGTCATTAACGTGCAAGTACATCAGACTGACCAGGTCTTTTGCAGAAAACGGACGTTTGCCTGTGAGCATTTCGAACAGAACAATCCCAATTGAATAAATGTCACTGCGACCGTCCACATCACCACCCCTGCACTGCTCGGGGCTCATGTAGGCGGGGCTGCCGCAAATAATGCCGTCAACGGTCAGCTGGACCGCATCTTCTGTAGTCGTCTCTGAAATTTTGGCGATGCTGAAATCGACAAGTTTGACGAAGTCCTTTCCAGAATCTTTCTCGATCAAGACAATATTAGGAGGCTTAATGTCTCTGTGGACGATGCCCTTCTTATGAGCCTGCGCCAGAGCTTCTGAGATTTGCTTGGTGATGAGAAGTGAGCGCTTCAGTCCGAGCGGTCCATTGGTATTTATTTCGTTCGCCAAAGTTTCGCCGTCCAGCAAATCCATAACGAAATACGGCTGATTGGCATTAGTCATGCCAAAATCGTAAATGGTCAACAGATTAGGATGCTCGAGCCGACTGAGCGCTTTTGCTTCCCTGTGAAAACGAACCAAGGACTCCGGATCTGCACCCAGGTATTGGTGAAGCACCTTGAGCGCGACATGGCGTCCAAGCATCTCTTGTTTGCCTTTGTAAACGCTTCCAACTGCGCCTTTGGCAATTAAGGACTCAACACGATAACGCTCGTCAATCAGCGCGCCAATAAGTGGGTCGCTTGGGAGAGAGACGAGATAGGAACCCTCATGCGGGCACAACTCTACCTCATCGGTGAATTGTTTATTGCAATTGAGGCAAAGCTTCATGGGATACGAACTGCAGGGTCTATTATCTTTTTACCCAGACAGGTACGTATTAGTATCGCGCCCAGGCGCATCAACTGAAGAAAGGCAGCGTGTTTTGGAATTTGAGTTTACGAATTAACGTCTTAGTGCACGATATTTTTTCGTCAACGCTTTTGCTTTTGCAGAATGAGGAGAATCATCCGGAATTTTCTTCAGGAGTTTTTTTGCATCCGCAAAATGTTTTTGTTTGACGAGCACTTCTGCTTGCTTGTAGTGAGCGCTGTGTAACATGTCTGTTTCTTCTTCGGTAAGCGCTTCTGCGGCATCTTTCTTTTCCAACATTTCGATTGCTTTAGCATATTTGCCTTGAGCAAAAACCTGCTGAGCTGGATTTTTATCAACAACTTTTGTAGGTGCGGGTTTGTCCAGAGTAGGCTTCAGAATAAACCAATACCCAGCAGCTGCCGCAACAAGAGCGACAACAACAACTATTAACCGCGCGTCGACGCCTTGATTTTTGAAAGCGCTGCGCATGCGAGTGCGAGTTTGACTATTTTTCTTGCCGCCAGCATTATCAAGATTGAGTTCTATATCTTGACCAGCACGGGCGATTGCCAAATTGTGCAGCTGTAAATCGGATGGTCGCATGTTCGTGACATCTGGCTGGCGCGCAGCTGGTTTACTGACAGGTTTAGTCGACACTGATTCCATGGCCAGGCGCAATCTTTCTTGAGTTTGCTCAGCAAAGTCAACAGGTGGTGCATTTTCTGCTCCTGCCGGTGTTGAAGGCTGCGAGAATTCGCGATTAATGGCTTAGCTCTTGGCGGCGTTTGCATCTGAAGCTTTTTTCTTCAGCTCAGAGCCGCGATTTGCAGCTTCAAGGAAGCGGTTCATAAGATCAGACGTGAGCGCATCATTGGCGTCTCCACTGGCCGCTGCAAGGCGGCTAGCTGCAGACCCTATTTCGGCTGAAGATGCGGCGGCGCCGGACGGAAGTCCACCGGACATGCCCATTCCAGCTTGAGAGAACCCGCCGCTTGCTTGCGAATCTAGCTCCTTGCGTTTTGCTGCTTCCATCAGACGCTCGACTGCGGAAGTCATTTTCTCGCCTCCGGCATCAACGGAACCAGCCATCGCATTTTGCGAACCTGACGCCATAGCTTTGGCAGCTGCCAATCGATCGGCGGCACCGGCGGACTTCATTCCTTGAGCGGATGCAGCTGAACTTAAGGGTGCAGGTGCAACGGCAGGCTCCATCCCTGTACGGGATTTTTTAGGTGGTTCACTGCGCGAATCTGTTGGAATCTGCGCTGGAGGCATGTTTGTACGAGACTGAATTGCACTGAAATATCCAGATGTTTTTGCCTTATCTGAAGGTTTTGCAGGAGGCAAATTAGTGGCGGATGCTTTTGGCGAACCGCTTCCGGATAGTGCAGCTGCAAAATTGGCAGCTGCCGAAGCCGGCAAATTACTGGCAGACGCTGCTGGCAAATTCGTTCTCGACTGTGCTGCACTTGCAGGAATTGAAGTAAGTGATTTGCGAGCGTCGCTTAGACCTTTATTAGACTGCGATTCAAATGGTGAACTCTTGTCACTATCGAGATCTGGAGTTTTGTCAGGCGCTTTCACATCGGCGAGTTTTGAAGAAAGCAGACTGCCTAAGCCTGTGCTTGACTTCTTCGCTTCCGGAGGCTTTTCGCCGGTATCCATTGACTTATTAGGTTCCGCAGACTCTGTCTGTGAAAGCTTAGCAGCAGGAGCTTGAGATTTGATATCCAAATCATCTTTCTTTGACCCTTGACCAACTGCTTGAGCCATACGAGCGGCGATGCCATCGGATACCTGCGAGGCTTTCTCTTCCGCTATTTTTTGCTTAGCGATCCGTTCTTCTTCGTCAAACTTAGCTTTTGCAGCTTTCTCCTGGGCGAGGCGCGCTTCTTCCTTCGCATTGGCTTCAGCAGCTCTTAATGCCTCATCCTTTTCTCTCGCCGCTTTTTCTTCAGCGGCTCTAGCTTCAGCGGCTCTAGCTTCAGCGGCTCTAGCTTCAGCGGCTCTAGCTTCGGCGGCTCTAGCTTCAGCGGCTCTAGCTTCGGCGGCTCTAGCTTCAGCAGCTCTAGCTTCAGCGGCTCTAGCTTCCGCGGCAGCCCTAAATTCAGCAGCTACCTTTTCCTCTTCTGCTTTAGCTTTCGCTGCTTTTTCGGCGGCAATTCTTGTTTCTTCCGCTACTTTTGCTTTCTCGGCCTTTTCTTTTTCAACTTTCTCTTTCTCTGCCTTTTCTTTTTCAGCGCGCTCTTTTTCAGCGAGCTCTTTTTCGGCGCGTTCTTTGTCCGCTTTTTCTTTGGCAACTAATTCTCTGGTCGCCTTTTCTTCTGCTGCTTTTGCCTCGGCAGCAGCTTTTGCTTCATCAGCTTTAGCTTTTGCTATCGCAGCCTTTTCTGCTTCAGCTCTTTCGGCATCAGCTTTGGCTAATGCAGCCTTTTCATCACTTGCCTTTTGTTCTGCAGCTTTCTTTTCAGCAGCTAATTCGCTGGACTTCCCTTCCATAAAAGCTTTCAATCCGCTCTGTGATTTTCCAGCTTCGGATTTCGAAACAGCAGGTACGGGTGCTGATTCAAATAACGGGGCTTCGTCCGTATTTATAGGTGTGAGGTTGGTTTGGGAGGAACTCGGCGGAATTTTGACGAAATCCGACTTTGCTGTGCCCATGCCAGCTTGGAACAGACGGGCTGCAAGAGTATCTTCCTGGGACAGCAACCCTGACTGCGATGACTTTGATTGCCCATCGTTTGCTTTTGACTGTTTTGACTTATTGGCAGCGTCAATCGCTTCCATTTTGGGAAGGTCGAATGCCGACTTACTCGCTCGAGATGTAACTTTTGAATTGTCAGCATTAAATGAAAAATCGTCACTGTTAAAGCCTGTCTCAATTTCAATTGATTTTGAAAATGCCGCTGCACTCAAATCTGAATGATCAGATTTCGAATCTACTTCAAGCACCGCATCTGGTGTTAAATCTGCCACTTTGGGCGGTGGCACAAACTTCGCAGCATCTTCTGCTTTAGGTGGGAAATTATGACTATAAGCTGCAGTCATCCCCGCCTGAGTGTCTTTTACATTCAAGATCGGGATGTAAGGTGTTTCAGTTTCAGCTTCTGAATCCAAGTCAATTTCACTTGCAGAATCATCTGATTTCAAATTCTCTTCAGAATTCTCTTCATTTTCATCGTCTTCAGAATCGTCAAAATTGAGACTGAGAGCCGAGTTAATTCTATTCAGTGCATCTGACAATTCATTGGCGGAATTTTCAGCTTCCAAACCGGCT
>JACMKL010000796.1 GCA_014380105.1 Candidatus Melainabacteria bacterium | reverse complement strand
TTTGTGATGGACCTAGTTGAAGGAGAAACACTTTCAGAAGCAATTAGCAAAAATGGCACCCTGCCTGTTAGTGAAGCACTGAAAATTTTTATTCAAGTTGGTTTCGCTCTCGCTTATGCACACCAAAATGGTGTCATTCACAGAGATATAAAGCCAAGCAACATCATGTTGATAAAACAAACTAATACTACAGTTTCCAGTGCCGTCAAAGTTGTCGACTTTGGCTTGGCAAAACTTACTGGTGCTGACGAATTCAACCAACAGACCCTAACTAAAACCGGTGAGATTTTTGGCAGTCCACTCTATATGAGTCCAGAACAGTGCCTGGGAATTGCAGTCGATCACCGCTCCGATTTATATTCATTCGGATGCGTGATGTATGAAGTCTTAACTGGCGCACCGCCACTAATCGGCGAATCCGCATTATCCACGATGATGAAACATCAATCGGAAAAACCGCTATCAATGAAAGAGGCATCGCTGGGTTCAAGCTTCCCATTGAAGCTCGAAGAAATTATATTTTCACTATTGGAAAAGGACCCCAAGAAACGTTTTCAGGATGCAGGCACTTTAACAGCGGAATTAGCTTATCTCGAGCAAGAAGTGCGAGCACAGGGAGACGGTGCATACGACAATATCACTTCGAAAATCAGTGAAAAACTCCAGCCTCTTCAACAACCAGGAATAGTTCGCAATAACCTAGCCGTTGCAATCGTGGCTGCAGTTGCCGGTTTGATGGCTGGTGCCTTTGCCACATACTCGATGATGCTAGAAAAAGTTCAAAATGCAGAATCAGAAAGTGCGCGCATTCGAAGAGAATTTGCGACTGACCCTACTCCTAAATTCTTGAGAAGCGTAGAGGGATCAAAAACAGAAGCTAACACAGCGATCGCTGCGCAATCTGTAAGACAAAAATTTTTCTCGACCATAATTCCAGGTACGAGATCAAGAGAATTCAATTTCCCAGCTAAAGATATTGGCGTAGTGTTTATACCTCCAAATTTTCAACGTACAGCAAAAGATCTAATCGTCATAAATAATTTCAGACCGCTCTACTTCAAATCAAATGCTCAACTGTGGCTACATCCCGAATATCTCGATAGATTTCGCGATGACGAATTACTATCAATTGAGTTAAGCAAGATTGATACTAACCTGAAGCCCTTGCTCGAAAAACTACCCAGATTTAAAAACTTAGAACGACTTACGATCACTGATACCGAATTTGGTGATGCCGATTTAAAATATTTAGAAATCCTACCTAAGCTCCGAGCCATGAACTTGCGTAGCACTGAAGTATCCGGTGAGGCTATTTCAAGAATGAAAACAATCAAAAATTTCACAGACATCAACTTAGATGCGACACCTTCAGCCAAAATTTTTATAAAGAATATGAAATCGCTCCCAAAACTCACACACTTAAGTGTCCCTCGAAGCCGTTTGAATAACCAGGATATTCAGCGGATTTCTGCATACAAAAATGTCCACACACTAGACCTCACCAGGAACATAGAGGTCAATGATGATGCAATGCCAATGATTGCAAGTATGCCCAATATAAAGGATCTCGTCCTGAATTCTACCGGTATAACTTCAAAGTCAATTCCCATTTTCCTAAAAATGCCCAAGCTTAAGCATATGCAGTTGAGACATTGGGAGAAGAAAGATCGCGATATATTGAGAGAGCATCACATCGACATACCGGAGGAGAAGAACAAACTTGAGCTGGAATATGAGTATCTACGCGAGAAACCGGATAGCATGAAGAAGAGCGAAAAATGACGCACGGCGAACAAGTAGACAAACAAGAAGCGACAGTTTATTTCAATAGTCCTGCCGCCCTCATTCCTGGAATGATAGTCAATGAGAGATTTAAGGTTATTGATTTGATCGGTCGTGGTGGCATGGGCAGTGTCTACCGCGTTGAAGACATCGATATGGGTACGCCATACGCTATTAAGGTTCTCAGCAAAGAGCAGACTAATGACGCCAATTGGCGCCGCTTCGAGATTGAAGCGCGCGCCACAAATAGGCTTGACCATCCTAATTTAATCAAAGTGCACAACTCCGGATTGCTTCCAGATGGGCAACCGTTTTTTATCATGGACTTGGTGGCCGGCGAAACGCTCGCTGAAGTTTTGGCTAAGCGTGGCAGACTAACCGAATCGCAGCTTCTTAAAATTTTCATCCAGGTTGGATTTGCTCTAAACTATGCACACGAAAATGGTGTCATTCATAGAGATATAAAACCTAGCAACATCATGCTTCAAGGTACTGTAACAGCGACAGTCGGAACAATTGTTAGACTTCTGGATTTCGGTATTGCCAAACTGACTGGTCAGGATGAATTCAATCAGCAAACCCTAACTCGCACAGGCGAAATATTTGGCAGCCCTCTCTACATGAGCCCTGAGCAGTGCATGGGAGTTGGAGTAGATCATCGCTCTGACCTTTACTCACTCGGTTGTGTAATGTATGAATGCCTGACGGGTGCACCACCACTGGTGGGCGAAAATGCGCTGTCGACAATGATGAAGCATCAATCCGAAAAACCATTGAGCCTTAAAGAAGCCTCACTGGGCCTTGAATTTACAGATGCAATCGAGCACATCATTGGAAGACTGCTTGAAAAAGATTTGAGTTCAAGATATCAAACGGCCGAAAATCTGACAGCAGATTTGGTCGCACTCGACCAAGCTAAGCGATACGACCGCATGCCTACCCTCAGCCGCATAATTGACATACCTCGCCCGATAACTCCTAAGCCAACCGGATTTAGTGTGCCGATATTAATCTATTTTGGAATTACTATTTTCATTGTCGGATTCGTATTGGGCTATAACTCACCCAAATACAAAGTAACTCAGGACAAGTATTCAAAAGCAGTCAGTCTGTACAATTTTGATTCGACCTTGCCACCCGTCGGCAATAGGTCAGACGATGAAACCATGCTGTCGGCAATGGACGTCGAACCATCAAAACATGACAATGTATTTCTGCGTATCGAAAAAGAACCGGGCTGTTTCTCAACTATCGGTCCCAAGCCCGGTCAACGAACATTTAAATTCCCTGATTTCACGATCGGAGCAATCAACTTCGGCAATGTTCCAAAACCAGCAATCGGCACAATGGTATTTGAAGATTTTTCTGGACTGAGTTTTATGCCGGCGCAAGAATTCAGACAACATCCGAAATGCTTTAAGCGTTTCAGACCTGATGATGTAAATCTCCTCGACATCTCCAACGATAAAGAGTTAGGCAAACTATTCTCTGGACTGGCCCCGGACACAGCGAAAATCCTAAAAGAAGCGGCTCATTTGAAAGCTTTGAAGCATTTAGATATTTCGCTCTGCGATATGGAGCCCCAACAATTATTGCTAATCGATGCATTTCCAAATCTAGATACACTGGTGATGGGTGACGACACTTTAGTGGGTGGCGATTTGGCTAAATTGAAGATACTGCCACAGTTGCAATGTCTCAGGATCTCCAAAATTAGAGATGCTAAACCCCTGGTTAATATAATTCCTAGGTTACTGAAGCTCAAACGATTTCAAATACAGTCAGCTGGCTTAAGAAATGCTGACTTAAGAGTGATTGCGCAGTCTAATTCCATCGTCAACCTAGACCTCTCGTATAATCAACAAATTGATGGTTATGCGGCGAAATTCTTACCTTCGCGTTTAACCAACTTGATTATGAGAGACTGCAAAATTGAGCCAAAACACATCGATAATTTTGCTCATCTTACTAATTTGAAAGAGCTGAAATTCACATCTAAAAAATGGTCTAAAGAAGATTTGAAGAAATTGCGCGCGACACTTCCGAACTGCGCAATTGTTGATCCAAGCACATAATAGTTCTACTGAGAGACCTTACACGCATAACTACGTTGCACGTAATCATCAACCATGCGAATGAAATCATTGGCAAGATTTGGTCCGGATAAAGTGGTGGCATATTCACCGTCCATGTAGACTGGAGCCTTCGGCTCTTCACCAGTACCAGGTAATGAAATACCGATATCCGCATGTCTCGATTCGCCGGGACCATTTACAATGCAGCCCATGACGGCAACCTTCAAGTCGACTGCTTCAGGATAAGTGGTTTGCCATTGCTGCCTGCGATCATTCAAATGTTTTTCGATTTGTTGTGCGAGTTCTTGGAAAACAGTACTAGTTGTGCGACCGCAGCCCGGGCAGGCAGTCACTTGTGGCTTGAACGAACGAATTTTCAATGATTGTAGAATTTGCTGGCAGACCGAAACTTCTTGCGTGCGGTCTCCACCCGGCTCTGGTGTAAGACTTGCTCTGATGGTGTCACCAATACCTTCGGAAAGTAGTATTGAGAGAGCTGCAGTTGATGCGACAATTCCTTTCATTGACATGCCAGCTTCGGTAAGACCCAAGTGGAGTGCATGATTGGAGCGTTTTGCCAATTTCCTGTAGACCTCAATCAAATCAGGCACTTCAGAAACTTTGGCACTCAAAATAATATGATCGGCAGGAAGTCCATATTCGACGGCGGCGTCTGCAGAAGATATTGCACTCTCTACAATTGCTTCAATCAGCACTTCGTGAGCCGTCTTAGGTGATGCACTGGCAGCATTTTCGTCCATCATGCGCTGGAGCAAATCTTGATCCAATGATCCCCAATTTACACCAATACGAACTGGCTTTTCCCAACGGATTGCACAGTCGATCATCGATTTAAAATTCTCGTCATGTCGGGCTTTGCGTCCGACATTGCCAGGATTGATTCGATATTTAGCAAGTAAGCGAGCACAGTCAGGAAATTCCGAAAGTAAGATGTGTCCGTTGTAATGGAAATCACCAACAAGCGGAACATTCACGCCCATTCTTTCCAATTGAGAAACAATCTCAGGGACAGCTTTTGCCGCTTCTCGCGTATTGACTGTTATACGAACAATTTCTGAACCTGCATCAAATAATTCTTTCACTTGCAGCGCTGTCGCATTTGGGTCTTCAGTCGGGGTGTTAGTCATAGATTGCACTAACACCGGAGCGTTACCGCCAATGTACTGGTCGCCTACTTTGACCTTAATTGTCTGCCGTTTTTCTTGAATCATGAAACCTGAATCCGCTCGCTAAGCAGTTTCACGATAACACAATGGCAAATTTGAAGCGTTAGAAGAGGATCAAGACTGACTGCTGAATGACGAAGTGTTAACGGCTTTTTGCCACAATTCCGGATGATTTTCGCGAATGCTATAAACAGTATTTTTCTTTTGTCCCGGACCCACAATCAAGTGGTCTACCAAAGAAACTCCAAGGAGCTTCCCCGCGCTGAAAAGCTGACCGGTGGTCTCCAGGTCTTCTTTACTAGGTGTGATTTTCGAACCGGACGGATGATTGTGGCAAACAATGATGGCGTAGCTGTTAGCCAGGAGGGCAGCCTTGAATACTTCACGAGGATGAACTAGTGAAGCTGAGAGCGATCCGTGTGAGACTTCATGCAATCCAAGCACTTCGTGCTTTGCGTTGAGGTGGAGGCTTACAAAATGCTCCTCAGCGGCATATCGCAAAGGGTTTAGGAAACGCGCCGCATCATCAGGTCCCTGAATAGGAATGACCTTTTTGGCGCGCGAAGGTTCGCCCACCAGACACAGCTTTAATTGCGGCAATGAATACTTGACGCGTGTACCTAATTTGTCCTTGTCTTGCATACGAACCTCCTGACAGCGCCAACTACCTATCTCTTCAGACGAAGCGACGCGCAAAAAAGTTCAATACAAATTTTTTCTCAGACCTTTTGTTCTTTCCACACACCGGTGTTGAAACGCCAAATTGCGATAAAACCAATAATCATCACTGAAATTGCGGCACCGACCCAGGTTCCGGTTGGTCCCCAGTCAAGTGTGATACTTAAGTACCAACACAATGGCAACCTGAAGATGGTCAGCACCAGAGTGCTGGCGATCATTGGCCAGCGTGTATAACCGGCACCTTGCATCGCACCGAATAAAATCAACCAGAGCGCCACAAATGGTTGTGACAGCCCGATCCAGCGGAAATACTCAGCAGTATGAGTGATGACGGCTTGATCTGTACTCATCACGGAGGCGATTTCGCGAGCAAAAAAGAACATCAAGATAGCCATGAAAAGGTTATAGCCAGCACCAATCCAGGCGACATGCCAGCCCGCTCTCACCGCCCGATCAGGCTGTTTCGCCCCAAGATTCTGCCCCACAATTGTGCCGACCGCCATGGAAAGAGCATAAATCGGCATGCCGCCAATCATTTCCTCCACGCGCAATCCAACGCCCCATGCCGCTTGCGCAGATGTAGGGTCCTTAGTGTGAGCAAGAATAATCAGCAATAAGAAATTGCCTCCCACCCAGGATAAATCTTGAATGCAAGCCGGGATGCCGATTTTCAATAAGC
>JACMKL010000795.1 GCA_014380105.1 Candidatus Melainabacteria bacterium | reverse complement strand
TTTGATGTAAAACGCCAGAGCGACGCCGCACGAGACTACCAAGAAGACGCCCCAGAAAATCAGGGCGCGGAAATTCATAGTCTTTTCGTCGATTGCGCGCAGTTGTTCTGCAACTTGCTTGTCGACTTTGTGTTGTTCAGCTGTTTCCGTGGTTTCGGTCATGCTGGCCGTATCCATGGCTCTAATTCGATTTAGAGTGTTTTTGCCCATGGCGAGGTCTATATTTGTCGGCAAATTAGGCATCAGGTTGATGATTTGCGTGATTCTTAGTTTGAGGTTTTCTTCCAGGTCGCCCAGACCGCGCGAGCCGACGTCGATATAGGTAAAGGTGCCTTCTTCGATTTCTAGAAGTCTTTTGATGGCAGGATAGCCGCATTCGCCCGAGCCTGCGATTTTAGCGCCGGTCAGAAAAATGCCGTGAAAAACACCAATCTCGCCTTCCAGCTTGGATTGAGGGCTGTTTATATAGAGAATACCGCTCTCTACTTTTTGCAATTTCAACAGTGTCCAGAGGACTTCTCGAGTCCGTCTGTTCTGCCAAATTTTGCCGGATTGAACTGTGCGACCCTTAGCCATTGATACCTGACTTAAATTTACTGCCGGGTTAGCCCCGAGCATAACTGAAGGAGATAGTGATTTTAGCGTAATGACTACACTAACGCTTTATAACCAACTCAAACTTTGAGAGTTAGCGTTACAGGACAGTGATCGGATCCTAAAATCGCCGCTTCGATAGTGGCATGTTCTGCCAATTTTTCCAACTCATTGGAGATGAAAAAATAATCGATGCGCCAGCCGACATTTCGTTGCCTGGCGTTGGTCATCATGTGCCACCAGGTGTAGTTTTCAGCGCCCTGGTTGTATATGCGGAAAGTGTCTAGATGACCAGCTTTCTGAAAGCGATCCATCCAATCTCTTTCTTGCGGCAAGAAGCCTGAAGTGGTGTGATTTTGCTTGGGGTGAGCTAAATCAATTTCTTTGTGGGCTGTATTGAAGTCGCCGCACACAATTAACCGCTTGCCTTCTTTTTTCAGACGTTTTGAAAATTTGAGAAATTCTTCGTAAAACTCAAGCTTATAAGCTAGGCGCTCAGGGCTGGCTTTTCCGTTAGGGAAATAAATATTAGCCAATAAAAAATCACCGTAATCAGCAATGATCGTGCGACCTTCACTGTCGAATTTTTTGATGCCGAAGCCGTTCAGGACCTCTTTGGGTTTTTCGCGCGTGTATATACCAACTCCGCTATATCCCTTCTTCTCAGCATGACTGAAGTATGACAAGTAGCCTTTGCGCTCCATCAATTCTTTAGTCAATTGTTCTTGTCCAATTTTCGTTTCCTGCAAACAAGCCACATCGGGTTGTTCTTTATCAATCCATTCGAAGAGCCCTTTCTTGGCTATGGCTCTTAATCCGTTTACGTTCCAGGAGGCTAGTTTGAATTTCACTATAAATACTCGCTAATTGCACAACTCGGCATGATATCAGAACAAAGAAGCGCCCTGCATCAGCAGAGCGCTCCAATATTCTTAATTGCGTTTCTATTATTTGCCGGCTGCAACAGGAGCTGCTGCGCAAGCTTCTTTAACACCAGCGTGGACAATTTCGCCCTCGTGGATGTTGACGCCTTTTGCAAGGGCTGGATCGTCGAGGCAGGCTTTGTAGCCGAGCTTCGCGAGTTTGAGTGCATATGACATGGTAGCGTTTGTAAGCGCTCTAGTTGATGTCCATGGCACTGCGCCTGGGATGTTCGCCACGCCGTAGTGGACAACACCGTCTACGGTGTATATCGGATCAGAGTGAGTGGTTGCGTGAATAGTTTCGATGCAACCGCCCTGGTCGACAGATACGTCAACGATTACGGAGCCTTCTTTCATCTTCTTGATCATGTCTCTTGTGATCACTCGTGGAGCTTGTTTTCCTGGAAGGAGAACAGCACCAATAACGAGATCTGCATTTGGAAGAGCTTCTTCGAGGTAGTGTCCAACTGAGAAGACTGTTCTGACTTGACCATTGAAAATATCGTCGAGATAACGCAAGCGATCGAGTGACAGATCGAACAATGTGACGCGAGCGCCAAGTCCGAGTGCGATTTTCGCAGCGTTGGTTCCGACTACGCCACCACCGATGATGATTACCTTGCCTGGCTCAACACCAGGTACGCCGCCAAGCAAAATGCCGCGACCGCCCATTGGTTTTTCAAGGTAGTTAGCGCCGATCTGGGTAGCCAGACGACCAGCAATTTCGCTCATTGGTGTGAGCAAAGGCAGTGAGCCGTTTGCCAGTTGAACTGTTTCGTAGGCGATGCAGGTTGCGCCTGTTTTCGCTAAGTCATGAGCAAGTTGTGGTTCTGCAGCCAGGTGCAAATAGGTGAAAAGCAATTGCCCTTTTTTGAGCATTGCAACTTCACTTGCTTGCGGCTCTTTGACCTTCATGATCATGTCCGCTTCGCCAAAAACGCTCTTCGCATCAGGAAGAATCGTCGCACCTGCAGTTTCGTACTCTTTATCGCTGATACCACTTCCGACACCAGCGTTCTTTTCAACAAAAACCTTGTGTCCAGCTGCAACCATTGCGCTGGTACCAGCCAATGTCAGGGCCACACGGTACTCGTTGTTCTTAATCTCTTTCGGTACACCAACCTTGGACAAGGTTCAGCCCTCCATATTTGATTTGTTAAAAAAGCACAGCAACTCGCTAAGGTCGTAAATTCTAGCCTGACAATATGACTAAGCAATATCTTTTGATACTTGTTTTAGTTTTTACGGGTTTGGCAACCCTGAATAAAAGGCGGGCGCAAAAATGTCAGAGAATAACGGCAAGGGTAGTTTGGTCGTAGTAGCGGGTGCACGCACCCCTTTCGGGGCTTTTGGCGGTGGGCTGGCCTCACAGACAGCGACCGATCTGGCAGTCGCTGCTTCCAAAGGGGCAATTGAGCGAGCCAAAATCGACCCGGCCAAAATCGACGAAGTAGTAATGGGCAATGTTTTGCAAACCAGTAAAGATGCAATCTACCTGGCTCGCCATGTTGGACTGCGCTCCGGTGTGCGCGAAGAGGCACCTGGCTTGATCCTCAATCTGCTTTGTGGCTCTGGTGTGCAAGCGGTAGCCACCGCTGAGATGCTTATCGATGCAGGGCAAGCAGAAGTGGTTCTGGCAGGCGGGACTGATTCCCTTTCGATGACTCCATATATGAGCTGGGGAATGCGTTGGGGCACTCGCATGGGTGCGGGCGAATTTTTCGATGGACTCGACATTAGAGACACTTTGCCAAATGCATCTATGGGTGAAACGGCCGAGAATCTCGCCGAGCGCCATAAAATTTCCAGACAGGAACAGGACGACTTTGCCCTGTTGTCTCAACAACGTGCTTCCCGGGCGCGTGAAAAAGGTGTCTTTGCAGAAGAAATAGTCTCAGTCGAAGTGCCTGCCGGAAAGGGCAAAACTAAAGTAATTGAACAAGACGAGCACATGCGCCCGGACTCGTCTCTTGAAGCTTTAGCTAAGTTGAAGCCGGCATTTCGTAAGGACGGCTCGGTAACTGCCGGCAATGCTTGCGGTATCGTCGATGGTGCGGCTGCTTTGATCGTAACGCGCGAAAAAATTGCAGAAAAACAAGGTCTTGAGCCAATGGTCAAAGTCTTGTCCTGGGCTGTAGTTGGTGTTCCGCCTGAAGTAATGGGTATCGGACCGGTACCTGCAATTCCGATGGCGTTGAAGAAAGCTGGACTGAAAATGGAAGATATCGATCTCTTTGAAATCAACGAAGCCTTTGCTGCACAGTATTTGGCATGTGAAAAAGAACTCAAACTTGATCGCGAAAAGGTCAACGTCAACGGCGGAGCAATTGCACTTGGTCATCCGTTTGGCGCAACCGGAGCGCGTTTGATTTTGTCGATGGCATTAGAGTTGAAGCGCAGTAACAAAAAATATGGCGTGGTCAGTCTGTGCATCGGCGGCGGAATGGGCGTAGCCATGGTATTAGAGCGCGTTTGAGTTTCTGAAAAGTTTTCTGAAAATTCCAAAGACACTAAGTCAGAAATAAAAAAGCCGCTTGTAAGAGCGGCTTTTTGAATATTTTTCGAAGTACTGCTAAAAACTTAGCTGCCCCAGTAAGTTACATATGGGTTTGGCTGAGTAGGCTTCGGCGCCGTATAGCCTTCACGGGTATAGACGTATTTTTGATATTTCTGTTCTGGTGTCTTCGCTTTGGAGCTTGTCCCGTCAGCGGTTTTTGAACCACCGTAGTACAAGCCAGGCGTGAGAGATGGTGTGTAAGCGGGCGGAGGTGGAACGAAGTAACTGCTTCTCTTCTTCCCCTTAGCTTCTGCTTGAGGTGCGCCAACCACATTCAGCGCAAACGAAGAAAGCATAGCCGCCGCTGTAAGCAACGCCAAACGCCTAGAAATCATAAAGAACCCCCAGTACCCGGAGCACAGTGCCTCCGGTCATCAAGAGCAGACCATAAGCAATCTTACCATCTATCTCTTAGATATAACCTTCGTCTTATAAGACGCAGCAAGCCATTGCGGCAGCTGTATATGTTTTTCCACATTCGCCACAGAAATTATCATTGCTCAGCCGGGTGTTTTGTATCCCCACTTAGCACTAGCTCTGCCTTGCTTTTTCAGATTCTTGATATCGACATCTTTTGCGTCGGAAGGATTCCAAGTTGCAACCGACTCGCCGAACCACGCTTGTAGGTCGTGAGTTGTTTTAGTTGCTGCTAAGTTGCTAATTGGAACGCTTGTATCGATAGAGGCAGCACGCGCTTCGTCTAGCGCGATTTTTCTGGACTCTTCGGTAATCTCAGACGCAGTTTCGTAAGTAAGGACAGGACTAGTTTCTAGGCGATTGAGTGTATCTTTCCAGATGTTTTTTAGCTCTTGTTTGTCACAAACCTCGTCTGGTTGCGACTCTCGCTTCAACCATTTGAGGGTTATGAAATCAATAAAAGCAGAACGCCAAGTACACATAAAAAGCTCCTCTTCAATCATCAGGCTCACAGAGATATGCCCATGACAACAAATGAGTAACTTTTTAGAGTGATTATTAAAGACTGTTAAGGTTGAGCAAAGGTAAAACTTCGCCAAATGCGCCCTGATTTTCTGGCTCGCAATCGATTAGTGGAGGAAAAACAGGAGTCATTTCTTCCTGATTTAACAAATCGAGCTGAAGTTGGTATTCGCCTGGAGCTTCAAAGCAAGAAAGGCAACGCGCTTCGTATGCAGCGTCTCCGACCAAAATTTGTTCGCTGGAATGGACAAGGCGCTGTGTTCGGCAGGCAAAGTCAGAACCGCATTTACGGCAGACAGCCAATAATTTATCGACGCGGTCTGCAATGGCGAGCAGACCAGGTATTGGACCAAAAGGTTTGCCTCTGTAATCGAGGTCTAAACCGCAGGCAATAATTTTCTTCTTTTGACGCAGGAGAGCCAAGACAACGTCAGGAACATCATCTGAAAAGAATTGGCATTCATCCATACCAATAACAACGGCATGATTGGAATACTTCAAAATGTCGCGAGCATTTTCGACGACGATGGCTTGAGACGCCAGGCCATTCCGCGATTCAATTTGATTTGGTTTGGAGCGTGTGTCAGTTGCTGGACGAAAAATAATCGTCGGCAAATAAGCTAAGCGTGCGCGTTCTATGCGCCTGATTAGTTCGCTAGACTTACCAGACCGCATGCAGCCGACAATCATCTCAAAACGATATCCAGTCAGCATAAACTTGGCTCTACCTCGAAATTGTTGCCGTGAAGGGGTTTCGGACAAGCTATATGGTACTCAAAAACCGACTGACAATACCTGAACTGAGAGGATTGATCAGTTTTATATTTCTTCACATGAGCCCTGAATAAGGCTTCTAAAGCTAGGTCAAAGATGTGCAATAATACGCAGCTAATCTAGGGCGGCACCACTGGTGGTGTCACGCTCGTCCGATCCGGAGAAAGCAGCATTTGTGCCGGTCAATTCCTTATATGAGAGCATTCGCTCCAATTCGTCTTTAGGAATCAAGCCGCGCTGGATAATTAGCTCTTTCAATGAAAGGTCGGCCTGCTCTGCTTCTTTCGTCAATTCTTGAGCGCGTTTATCACCCAATCGATTGCTTGCTACAGCAAGAACGACGCCGGCGTCCTCCATCTGAGTGTTGCAGACGCTGTGATTGGCAGTGATTGCTCTCAAATACTTGCTGTTGAATGGCTCTATTGTGCTGCGCAGGAGATCGAGAGATTGCAAAATGTTGTGGATGATAAGCGGAGTCATGATGTTGGATTCAAACTGTCCGGACTGGGCGGCGAGAGCAACCACCATGTCATTTCCAAAAACCTGGCAGGAAGCCATATTGACGCATTCGACCAGAGTTGGCACACGTCTGTTTGGCAGTGTGCCCGGTCTTATCAATGATTTTTCGACTATTAATTCAGGTGCCGTGATTTCATTGAAACCCGTATTCGGACCGGAGGACAGCAATCTTAAGTCATTACCGATTTTGGTCAATTCAACAGACAACTCTTTTAGCGCCGACGAAAACTCCACGAAGTCAGACATTGACTGCGATATGCGGAAAAAATCATCCGATTGCCTGAGGCGTATGCCTGAATATTGGGAGAGCTTCTCAACAGCAGTGGAGACATATTTCGAGTCTGTGCCCAGACCTGTACCAATATATGACGCTCCGATATTCATCTCTGTCAGTCCGACGCCGGCTTCTTTGATGCGTTTCAGGCAGCGCTCGATCGATGAACCGAATGCATTGAATTCTTGTCCAAGAGTGATTGGTAAAGCGTCTTGCAAGTGCGAGCGACCCATTTTAATCACTCGTTCGAATTCCAAAGATTTGCGTCGCAGCAGTCTTTCTAAATCCAACAAAACAGGCTCAAAATCACGAGAGGCAAGCAATATTGCAATGCGCATTGCAGTTGGAAAAACATCATTTGCCGATTGAGCAAGATCAACATGCTTGGTCGGATGTACAAGTTCATAGGTGCCCAGACTGCCGCCCAAAATCTCCTGGGCGCGATTGGCTAAAACTTCATTGATATTGATATTAAGGGCGGTGCCTGCTCCGGAAGACATAATTTCCAGAACGAACTGATCGCGCCACTGTCCTTGAATAGTTTCGTCCGCAGCCTGCATGATTGCTCGGGCGATTTGCGGATCTAATTTTTTGCATTCGAGATTGGCCGCAGCGCAAGCTTTTTTGACGAGCAGTAGAGACTCAAGGAGCTTAGGGTGCACTTTTAGTCCGCCGTGCGGAAGCACTTCTCTCAGTCTGGCGGTTTTTGCCCCATAGTATGCCTGGGCGGGCAAATGAACTTCGCCAAGCTCGTCTCTCTCAACTCTTACGTCGGCTCTTTTGGTGACCATTAAATGTTCGGCTGCAAATCTTGTATAGGGACTGTCTAGGATAACTGTATTCATATAGACAACGGCTATGTGTTGAGTAAAACAAATCTCAAGGAGTGGTTGAATGTTTTCTCTGGGGTTGTGAAACGTCTTTTACTTGAGTTCTGCAAGAAGATTCTGAGCCATACTGATAACTCTGGGATCTGAGTGTGTGCCTGCCGCTCTATCAAGAAAAATTTGCAGTTGATTTTTGCACTCTTCATTATTACCCATGCCTTTCAGGGCGAGGGCCTGATAGAGGGGCAGATTAGGATCGGTTGCCATCAGTGCGCTGGCTCTCGATAACTCACGAAACGCGCCCTGGTTGTCACCCTTGAAAAGAAGAACGCGTCCAAGATTAAGGTGGGCAACGTCATTTTTGTCGTCAATTTCTATCGCTCTTTTGTAATCAAATTCGGCTTCCTTCAAAAAATTAAGCTTACAAAGGGTGTTACCTAGGTTGATTCGAAGCTGAGCGGAATCCATTCCCAGAGCATTGGCACGTTTAATTGCCAATGTGTAATTTTCAAGCGCCATTTGCGACATGCCTTTCTGATCGTAAACAAGGCCGAGATAAAAATGCGAGGTAGGATCAACATAGCGAAGCACGCTGGCTCGCTGCAAAATTGGAATTGCAGAATCTAATTGTCCACTTTTCAATAAAGCGGTCGCTTGCTGAATTAGTGCTTTACCTTGTACGTTTCCAGCTATCGCTGCGGCCTTTTGAGACGGATTAAGCGGAATTGGTGCCGGATTGACAGCCGGTTGTTGTGCGTGGAGAGCCGCTGTTGAATACAATCCAGACAATGTCAGAAGCAAAGAATTTTGCAGAAATTTCGAGCCGAAACGGCGGAGCATTTTAACGATTTTCCGGTTGGTGCTCTACTGTTCTTACCATAGGTTGGGCGAAAACAGATACACCAACTCTCACCGGTAATGGTTTGACAGCCACATTTGCTGTTGTAATTCGCCCTTCAACATTTGAGAAAGTTTTGGGGTCAATATTTTTTCCTTGAATGAAATTGGCAATTAAATCAACTTGTGATACTTCCACTTTTCGCATTTGTAATTCTTGTTGGACTTGCTCAAAAGGCTTGTCGACGCCGAACATTCCGGCCTTTGTCCATTTGTGTACGGGATGTTGTCTGGTCACTACACTGTAAGTTTGAGCAGGGTCAATTGGTACATATTCGCCTGCCGAATTTTGTATGCGCAAATTAGTGATGCGACTGGAAAGATCATTGGCTGTCCAAGGTTTGCCGTGTAAATCAATAGAGTATTTTAGACCACTAACTTGTACAAAATTGCCAGAAAGGTCTTGTTTTACATCGTCTGTTCGCTCAACAAATAGTGACTTCAAGCGTGAACCAAAGCTTGGTTTCACGGCAGGATGCAAATCACGAATTCCATATTCAAGACCCTGGCGAATCTGATCGCCTGTCATTCTTACGTTGACGAGTTCTTTTATTTCGCCTTCACGCTTACCGGCGTTCATGATCAAATTGGCGAGATCCAGACGATTGATTTCTTTGCCTGCCACAATCTGATCGCGTATGCCACCGGAGTGAGTCATCACAACGATGTCATCGCCGAGGTCTT
>JACMKL010000095.1 GCA_014380105.1 Candidatus Melainabacteria bacterium | reverse complement strand
GGCCAGCCGCGGTGCACGTGCTGCTCAAGCGCCTGTTCACGGTGTCCGAGAAGCTCTGGAGCTACGTCGAGACCGACCCCGGCTCCTACCGACGCGGCGACACCAAGACCAACCCGGTCTGGTTTACTCGTGTTCTGGTCTTCCTCGTTGGTGCGGCCATCGTCCTCGGCAGTATCAACCTCGGTTGGACGGTTCTGACCGTGATTCACGCCAAGATGGCGATGGGCTTTTTCGGCTACATCGTCGGTGGCGTCGCCGGTCTCATCCTCGGTGTGATCGTCGGCTCCGGCGGCCTCGCCCTTCTGAACAGCGTCAAGCTGCCGTTTGCCGCGGCTGTCATCGGCGCGGGCACCATCTACCTGTCGCGCGGACTGACGCAGACCTATCTGCCGACGTCCGCCTTCGGCTTCGACTTCACCGGCGTCGTCTATGCCATCGAAGCTGCCGTCTGGATGGCGTATCTCTTCCCGCTTGCTCACATCGTCGTCAGCCGCGGTTTCAGCTTCGCCTGGGACCTCGTCGACGACCTCTGCAAGTCGATTTACAACGAGCCCAAGGGTGGCTATCGCGAATTCTTCCTGCAGGTCGTTAACATCGGTGTCGCCACCGCTGCCTTCCTGCTCGCTTCCGCGTACGCTCCGGCGCTCGGTTTCGGCACCCTGGCGGTTTATGCGGCTGCCAGTCTGGCAACCCTGGTCGCCTACATTGTGGTCGGCAAGGTGCTAGATGAAGTCGGAAACGTCGTTGTCGGTCTGGCTTCTTCTGCCGGTGCCGGTTACGTCGCGTTCGGCTACGCTTCCGCATTCGGTGGCACTCTCGCAGGTGTCGCCGGTGCCGCAGTCGCTGCCGTTCTGACCGGCTTCGTCGCCTTCCCGGTTGCTTACTGGGTGGTTCGTCTGATCGCCAAGCCGCTCTTCGCCAGCTGGCTGCGCAATCCGCTGGTCAACATCCACAAGGTGTTGTCCGACGAACTGCTGCACGCCTTCGACCGCACCTACAGCGACCCGAACAAGAACTACGTGTCGCTCTTCTCCCAGCTCGCCAGCCTGACTGCGACTGTCGCGGTCTATTTCGGGGCGGTCTTGCTCGCCGGCGTTCTGGAACTCGGCTCCATCCTCACCATTGCCCTGGTCGGCGCACTGCTTCTGGCGGCGTATCTGACCTTCGGCAAGCTGGCGCGTCACTACGGCAACGGGCTGGTGGCTGCTCTCCTTTCGATCGGCGCGGCGGTCTTCGTCGGCGCTCACGTCTATGCGCTGCCGGCGTATGGTTCGCTCTGGTACGCGGTGCCCGCGGGTATCGGTGCCATCCTGGCGACCGTCTTTGTGGCGTTCCCCGTTGCCTATGTGATCGCCAAGGCGGTGCTCACGGGCATCAAGGCGGACGTTTGGCTGAAGGCAATCGTGGTGGGACTTTTCGACAATGTCGAATCGCTCTTCTCGACGATCTGGAACGCCATCGTCGTCAACTACAACGCCATCAAGGCCACCATCGACCCCATCTTCACCGACTTCAACCGAGCCTTCAAGCAGGCTTGGGAGCAGATCACCGGTGGCAAGAAGGGCAAATAATCCCTCGTCTGCGAGCCTCTAAAGCTCGCTTATAAGTGAGGCACTCAAACCAGGCAGATTGGCTTAACGGCTGATCTGCCTGGCTTTGAGCCACTTCCCCAGCCTCACTTCTTTTTGAGATTTTGTCTATTAAACGATGTAGTGGAAACATCTGGAGACTGGCGAAAAAATTTTGAGTGGTGCGCATCCGCAGCCGAAACATTTAAGTCGCTCAAGTTTTCGTCACAGAATTGATGAGCAGAGTCAGTTCACGATCGTTCATTCTTGCCTATCTATACGCTCAAGCATTGCCTCCAGTCCTGCGTAGACGGTAGACCTGAAGTATCCCCGTTTTACTTTTCGCTGATAGAAACCAGTCACCAAATACCTGTCTTGCACTTTCTTCGTCCTAGAAATCTCTGATTTGCATCAGTAGCAATTGACCGATCGTTTTCTTCTCCAGCAACCGCAAAACCAGTGAAACATCGTGGCGGCGGGGCTGTTTCGTGTTTCTTCAAACATTTTTCTACCAAAACTTTCAAAAAAAATGACACAAAATAAATTGCCCAATGTCGAAAATGCCGGTGGTGAAAAACCAGAAAATCACAACTCGGATAACCCAAACGCGAAGCCAATTGCCGGATGGCTAAAAGTAATCGCAATGTTTTTTGCCGGCATTATCTACGTTCTTCGCGAACCGGCTCTTCAACTGAAAAGTCGTGTCTATGACCTCAAAAAAGAGGGACCCTTCTGGGTATTGTCGGGACTGCTTGTTTCACTAGCCGCTGGCATTGGACTTGGGTATCAACTGGGCTGGCAATATGATTACGACGCGGTAAGGTGGGTTTTTGCAGGTTTAGTCGGCGCTCTTGCTACATATTTTTATGCCTGGCCTGCAGTTGTTCATCTCTTTTTGAAAGGCTATATCAGGCTGTCTAAAAAAGTTTGGAAGTATCTCGATTTCAATCTCGATCCTTTCAAACCGATGAAAGCTGAAGACTGGCTATCTCAAACTGTGTATCACGCGATTGGTGTCTTGACCATTGGCTTTGGCATCCTCTCTTTCTGGTTTGTGATGACTTTCATACACGCTCAGTTAGCGATTGGCTTTGCAGGCTATTTGTTTGGTGGACTGGCTGGACTGCTCGTCGGTGTGGGAAGTGGATTTCTTGGTATGGGTCTTCTCAACTTTGCGCAGCTGCCCTGGTGCGCGACTGTCATTGGTGCTGCTCTGATTTATTTCTTGCGCAGTTTTACCCAACAATATTTACCAACGGAAGCATTCGGATTTAATATTACTGGTCTCATTTATGCGCTGGAACTCGCTCTCTGGGCGGGATTTATTTATCCGTTGTTGCACATTGCACTGACGCGCATTTTTACCAGGTTTTTTGTATGGCTTCGGGAAACAAATCACTATGTCTATCATCAACCCAAAGGTGGATATCGCGAGTTCTTCCTGCAACTTGCAAACATAGCTACGGCAATTGCAGTTTTCTTCTTCATTAGTGTCAAATTCGCACCCATTCTAGCCGTGAGCGCAGGCGCGCTGTACACAATAGCGTCTGTGGCTAGCCTGTTTGTCTACGTTGTATTTGGTAAGGCGCTTAATTTCCTGGATAATAGCTTTCTTTCACTCGTTTCTTCGCTGATGGGCGGCTATTGTGCGTATCAATACGTTTTGACATTCCAAATTATTCATTCAAGTGAATGGGCGTTTGCGGCCGGATTTGTAGTCTTCTTTCTATCGATGATTGCGCTGTTTCCAATTGCCTATGTGGCTTTAAAGGTAGTCTTTCAGCCGCTTTTATCGTCCTGGTTGCGTGATCCATTGGTGAATATGCACGATGTTCTTTCGAAAGAATTGGCTAACTCTTATGACAATACTTACAAAGACAAAAACGAAGATTACATTGCGCTTTTCTCGCAAACTGTCAGTTTTGTAGCGACAATTGCCGCTTTCATTGGATCAAGCATTCTTTTGACTCAGTTCCTAGACCTGAATTTGATTATGTCTATTTTGCTGGAAATTGTAATTGTGATTTCTGCATATTTGACATTCGGAAAGCTTGTGCGCCGCTTTAAAACTACTCTGATATCGAGGTTTTTCGCCACGGTCATAGCGATCTTTCTGGGCACACAAACTTATGCATTCTCGAGCTTTCATCACATCTCGTATGTGATCGGAGCAATCAGTTTTATCCTTACTCTTTGGATTGTTTTCCCAGTTATATACGTGCTCTTGAAGACTTTGATTCTTACCTTTAGAGCAGACTACCTCTTAAGGTTCTTCGTGAAACTGTTCGATCGAATTGAGACAACGTTCGAGAGGTTGTGGACTGCTATCCTCGAAAATTATGCTGCGATTAAGGCTACTCTTGATCCGATGTTTGAGAATTTCAGTCGAGCCTTTAAAGAATCTTGGGAGCAAATCAATAAATCAGCGGGCGGTAAAAAATAAATCTGAAAATTAAAAGTAAGTCCAGGCAGGTCGTGAACTCTCGCAGATCTGCCTGGACGAAATTTTTGAGTTTTTCGGAGCTCTGGTTTTTCTACTTTCAAATTTTCCATTTCATTTTTTCAAAAACTTATACTATGCGCGGTCGTTGGTGCGCGCTTTTACTGAATTTTGACAACAACGCTTGGCGTTCCGATACCTGTTTCTCCTATAGCTTCAATCTTGAAGAAATAGGCTGAATCAACATTCAGGCTGTGCAGATCAGACCTAGTGCCATGAATCAGCATTGAGCTGTAGAGTTTGTTTTTTTCCGACCCAAAAGAAACGTTATATGCATAAGCATTTTGTACCGGTTGCCAGCTCAAAGTGGCGTCACGTCTGT
>JACMKL010000794.1 GCA_014380105.1 Candidatus Melainabacteria bacterium | reverse complement strand
TTTGGTTCTGCAATTTTTGAGGGGAAGTGCATAACGAGCGCAGCGTTCGCTGAGCTAAATACAGCGAAAAAACTGGCTTAGCCGCGACTGTAAAGTCGCGACCAAGCCTGCCGAGTTTAGAACAAGTGCATCGCCATCAGGTGCATCAGATTCTGGACGCGGTCCATATCATTGTCTGCATCCGGAAGGAGGGCATAAGTGTCACGGGCGGAGATAAGCGATTCGAGAGCCTGTTCACGGAGACAACGGCCTTCGAATGAATACCAATCGGCGTCTTTCGCTTCCGAGTAATGCTCGTAAAGGCGACCGCCGCGTTCGTGAGATTCCGCAACTTCGCGCGAAACTCTGCCATGGAGATTGACGCGAAGTCGGTGAGTGTTCTGATGTGAGATAACTGCTTTGGTGTAGTCTTTGCAGTCGTCTTGCACTTTGAACAGAGCTTCGTACAGAACGAGCATTTGCTCGTCGGAGGCAGTCGTGTTTTCCCGCAGGTAGGACGTCAGCGTGGTCAGAATGCGCTCAGCGTCATGGGTGCGATCGGTGTCGACATAGTGCCTGGCAAGGGCGCAAGCAGATTCAACGGCATTGTTGGGTTTACCGTCGAGAAGGTTGCGAGCGTCGAAGACGAAGGCGAACTTCGGCATCGATTCGTCGAACTGTCGAGCAATGCACATCATGTCGCCTTGGGCGTGAAGGCTGTCGACCAGTTCTTTGAGCGCGATAATCGTTTGTTTCATGCGTTCTCCGTTGTTGCCACGTTGAAGGAAAAGGGGATGGCTTAGCGCGCGAAATTACACACTCGGACTAAAGTCACTCAGCCATCGGGATGTTGAGAGTAACGGTTACTGCTGAAAAGTCTTGTTGTTGCTGGGTTTCCGGTGTCACAATGGGGTTGGAGGAGAAAGCTCCATCCTAGAAATTTGACTGAGCAAAAACACACATATGTGAACGTTCGTGCGAGGTTTTGCGCCTAATTGTCAGCAACAGCGCGTGGCGAAGCTCGCGAATGCTTTTCCTGAGCCTTTCTTCAAGATTGAGTCGAGAGCAAAAACGAACAAATTATGATCCTCGTGTTCACGACTATTTTGTAGTTAGCGCTAGTTGGAAAGAAATAGCAACTGCCTTATTTCTCTAGCAAAAGAAAGTCCGCCCTGATATAAATGGAAGCCATATAAACATGGCATAAAGGAATCCGCATGTCTCTGCCAGCTTCCGACTTCCGGCTGATCCCGATACCGCCCGCAGTGACAGACGGAAGTGCTCTGGACTATCACCTGCTTCCGATAGATACCAGTGGTGCAGCTAATCGAGAGCCTTTAGTAGAGGTCTCTAGTCTTGGAATTGCGCATCGCTCAGCATATGCGCAAAAGATGGCGCCCTACTATCGTACGTTTAATCAGGCAGTATCTGTACCTTTGCTGCGAGAAGGTGTTGTTCAAAGACTTGCTCTCGTGAATCAAGCGCTAGAACCTTACGATGTGCAACTGCTGGTGTTGGATGGTTATCGTCCTGTGCTGTTGCAGCAAGAGCTGTGGGATCACTTCATCGAGATAGCTCGCGGCAAAATGCCGGACTCGAGCGATGAAGAACTAGTAAAATTCGTTGGGCAATATTGGTCGGATCCGCGTGATTTCAACCCGGATGACTATCGAACTTGGCCGACGCACATTACCGGCGGCGCAATCGACCTCACGCTTCAAGATAAGTTAACAGGACAAGATCTGTTCATGGGCGGCGTATTCGATGATGTGGATTCAATTTCTTCCACCCGCTACTTTGAAAATCCTGCTCTTACGTCATTGAGCGCCCTGGATGCGCGCCGGAACAGGCGTTTGCTTCATCATGCAATGGCGATCGGTGGTTTCGTGAATTATCATCATGAGTGGTGGCACTACGATTTTGGCATGCAAATGGCGATTATGAATGGCTCAGGCGCTGAACAGGCGTTGTATGGAATAGCGGCTTGCCCGCTGGACAATCTTAAGCCTTAATCGGTGCTCCACCACCACCACCGCGTCGAACAGTGCAAATGCCTCGGTTCGACGCGGTTGAGTATTGGACGCTCTGCGCTATTGGACGATCAATGTGCGTGATGCGACATTGAGTTGAACAATTTAGGCGCTGCTGCGAAACAGCTTTCTTTGACACAAGATTGGCAATAGCATTGTTTTTCAGCGTTCCCGATTTTTGACATCAACGCGATGACCTTGCCGATGT
>JACMKL010000793.1 GCA_014380105.1 Candidatus Melainabacteria bacterium | reverse complement strand
CTGGCGCACGGTTTTCAGCATTTTGTTAATGTAAGTCTATGGTTTTTTATCTTCAATACAGAAACTGTTCAACTCCTCATTTAATATTGGCTCGAAATCCGTAATCCTTCTGCCAGTGGGGCGCTAGAGGCTAGCGGATTCACTGTAGTATTTGCAAACGCACTTTCGTTCTTCGCAGGTGTGTCGGATAACTGCGCGGGTATAAATTTATGGGGCCCGGTTATCACTAATTTTTGAAATATTTCATGGTCGAAACAAGTACCGGCCGAATTTGTGCAGACTGCGGAAAGTCTCTGTCTAACAAGGGTTCGATGACCCAGTGGATAGGACTTGGCGAATACTGCCATTGCAAGTTCGCCAAAAAACTCTTGCTCCAGGAAAATCTAGGACATTCAGAGACCAAGCGAAAAATTCGCTGCGGGCGTTGTCGCAAACAAAAAAGTTCCAGAAATCAGTCTATGACACAGTGGCTGTTTCAAGCCGACATCTGCGTCTGCCCTATTGAATCAAAAGCAGGCATTGAGCCGTTTAGTGAAACACCTACGCCAATGCTCATCCCGCCGCCGCCGAAAAATAGTTCAGCGTTTTCATCCCTCGCAAGCCCTCCGAGACGTCTCATTCTTGGACTTTTTAGTTTACTGATAGCAATGACTTTAGCTGGAATGACTTACTTGCATTTTTCCTCTGCTGGGACGGGCGGGAGTGTGACTAACGGAATTCGCATGCAACCGCAAATTCCCACTGCGCTCGCTTCATGTTCGAGTGAGTTATACGCAAGCGCCATTACTTTGGACCAGTCTGGGTTTGAGATGTTTGAAAAACGTGCTTTTGACACGCTGAGCTTAGGGGGAGAAAGTCTGACAAGCGAACAATTCGCGGGCATCTCAAAATTGCGCGGACTGAAAAATCTAACCCTCAACGGTGTAAAACAAATTTCGCTGAATAACTTTCAACAAATTAGCGGGGCGGAAAATCTTCAGTTTTTGGAAGTGGACGAAATGACTTTGGATTCTGATGTCTGCAAATTGCTATCGCGAATGAAACTTCAAAAATTGGAGCTAAACCGTTGCACGGTCGAATCAAGTGATTTGACTCCAATCATTCGGTCGAAAATTCCCGAAGTTGTTTTGATGATGCCCTTGCGAGAATCCACTATCGAGGATCTAAAACAGCATCGTCAGAGGCAGAATAATGCGCTCTTTAGTCTAAAGACTTCCAACTAGAAAAGATTACTTGCCAGAGCTTTAAGTATTAAGCCATGGCTTTCAGCTCTAGAGATAGCATAGCCCGCGTGAAGTATAAATATGGTGTTTAGAGAGATCAAAGGTGCTGTGCGTAGGACCTTTCTCGAAGATTACAGAGCAAAAGGCAGTGCCTTTCAGCTTGTGCAGGGTTCTGCGAATTGCGACTTCACGTCTGTGCGTTAAGGTCCACTCATCATCTGCTTGCGCCTCACAGAGGCTGAGAGTAGGGTGACCCTTATTCCAATACCTCTCTCCCCTCTAAAACAACTCAAAAACACATTAAACAAGCAATTCCTATTCTTTTTCCACACTTTCACAAGTGCGCAAGAAACCCAGGATGTTCGTTTAGTGCGAATTTGTGTTGAACGTTTTGGAAGAGAGCGAATTACGCGCTTGTCGCGCCTGAAACATCACGATTAGCGGGCTACATACAGTAGGGGCACCCGTCAATCGCGTTCCAATCCGCCCCCCTGTTAATACCACGGAGACGACAATGAAAATTCTCCTAATTGAAGACATGGCGGGCTTCGCTGTTCCAATTCGACAGCAACTTGAAGCTCGCGGTCACACTGTGACCTGGATCATCGGCGCCAACACTGTTAGTGCCGATCGGCTGCAAGGAATTCTCGTCGGGAAAGATGCCACACCCATGAACGACTCTTGGGATGGCGATGCCGATAGGCTGGTTGAGGTCGTCTATGGCGATTTTGACCTGGCTCTCTCGGATGGCGGACTGATTGGCACCGTAGATAGCGGCGCTCCAATCGTCAACGCCCTTTCCAAGTTCGGCATCCCATGTATCGGCATCACTGGCGGTGGCGCAGGCAATCGCTTGCTCACCGACAATGGTGCAATTGCTGGCGTGCCCAAGGAGTTTGTGGTGCTTGCCATTCAAGCCGACTTGCTCCCTACCGAGAAAACTCTCACAGACAAGGACTTCACGAGTCTAGCGACCTGCCTCGACAGCTTTACGCACGAGATGCGTGAGAAGGCCGAGCAGGCTCGCAAGGCAGGGACGAAGTTTCATCACGGGTATCCCGTTCTGGAATAGTGTTCCTGACCATCGAGCCGTCCATCTGATGCAGCATCTTATGGGTCCTACACCCGGGAGAATTTAGTTTCTCCCGGGCGCGGCCTCTCTCACTCTCTCAATAACAGCTCAGCCCGCTTTTGGTGAGTGCCTCTGCGCCCTCATGTAAGGCGGGCTCTAATGCGCGAAAGCGCACGGGAGCAACATATGAACAAACATCTAGCGCTATACGCGCTCGACGTCGCTCGCAGCCAAGGCGCGAGTTACGCTGATGCGCGTCTGATCAAGACGGTCTCCGAGACTGTCGAAACTCGTGACTTGTTTGTGGTCTACGCAGGCGAGAACGAAAGTATTGGTCTCGGGATTCGTGTCATGGTGCGGGGCGGATGGGGCTTTGCCACAGCTCGTCACCTCACTCCACAAGGCGTTGTTTTTGCCGTCACCAAGGCGGTCGAGGCAGCCAAAGCCAGCGCGCGCATCCTCAACGGTCGCGTCAAACTGGCGCCGGAAGCCGCGCATACGGCAATCTGGCAGTCGCCCTTCAGCATCGACCCCTTCAAGGTGTCGTTGTCGGACAAAATCGGTTTGCTCCACGAATCGGAGCGGCTGATGCGCAAAGCTCGCGGTGTGAAGAACACTTCGGGCCTCCTCACCTTCACCCGTGAAAACAAACTGTTCGTCTCCACCGACGGCAGCGACATCGAGCAGACTTTCCTGTCCTCCGGCTGCGGCATCGACGCCACAGCAGGTCGCAACGAACACTTCGTGCGTTCGTGGCCGAATTCTTTCGGTGGTCAGTACGAGATGGCCGGCTGGGAAATGGTCGACCGTTGGGACTTGCTCGGCAATGCCCGGCGGGTCGGCGAAGAGTCAGTGGCAGTCTCCAAAGCGCGTCAGTGCCCCGAGATGGTCACCGATGTGATTCTGGGTGCATCGCAGCTGGCGCTTCAAATTCACGAATCCACCGGTCATCCGACCGAGTTGGACCGCGTCTTCGGCGAAGAAGAGAACTACGCTGGCGCCAGCTTCTTGACGCCGGACAATCTCGGCAAGCTGAAGTACGGCTCGAAGATCGTCAACCTCACGGCTGACGCGACCATTCCGAATGCGCTCGGCACCTACGCCTACGACGACGATGGTGTGTCCGGTCAGCGTGTTGAGCTGGTCAAAAACGGCCTGTTCGTGGGCTATCTCACCTCTCGCGAAACGTCTCACGAGCTGGGTCTTCCTCGCTCGGGCGGCATGATGCGCGCAACCGGTCCTGGCTTCACGCCTCTGGTGCGCATGTCGAATGTTTCGCTGGAGCCAGGCAACGCAGGCTCCCTCGACGACCTGATCGCCGACACCAAGAACGGCATCTTGCTCGACACGAACTACTCGTGGTCCATCGACGACCGTCGCCACAACTTCCAGTTCGGCACGGAAATCGGTTGGCTGATCAAGAACGGCAAGATCACCGAGCCGGTTCGCAATCCCAGCTACTGGGGCATCACCACCAACTTCTGGAACAGCTGCGACGCTATCTGTGGTCCTTCCGAGCACGTGCTCTGGGGCATTCCGACCTGCGCCAAGGGACAACCCTGCCAGGCAATCGGAACCGGTCACGGGGCAGCACCAGCGCGTTTCAAGAACACCAAAGTCGGCGTCGCCAAGCCTGCTGAAGACAAGCCGAAAGGTGCGTCCCACGCGAAAGGCTCAGCGAAAGCCAAGTCAGGCTCACATCACGTCAGCCTGGCTCACCACCATCGCCACTGCGCGGGAGGTTCCAAATGATCACAGAAGCAAAATGCCGAAAGATCGTCGACCTCGCCGTGTCACACGCGGGAGACCGTGCCAGTGGCGTGCAGGTGACGATCTATACGCAAGACCAGGCAACCTCGCGGTTCGCCAACAACGAGATGACGCAGCACGTTGACACCTCGTCGACGACTGTGAGCATCCACGTCAACGCTCGCGGGCGCACGGCATTCGTCACCACCGACGATACCACGTCCAGAGGCATTCGCCGAGCAATCGATCGCGCCCTCGAAATTGCTTCGCATCTGCCGCACGACAAGACCACTCTGGCCATGCTCAAGCCGAGCGAACGCACCGAGGACAACGTCGCCAAGTTCAGTCGTTTCGACCAACGCATCGCTGCGCTCGGTCCGGACGATCGTCTCCTCCGCGTCAAGTCCATCATCGCGGTCGCACAGCGCGGGCGTCTGAGCGCGGCAGGCATCTTCGCAACCTACGTCAACACGTATGCCGTCGGCAATTCGTGGGGGCTCTTCCGCTACGATGCGCAGACCAACGTCGAGTGCTCGATTACGATGCTGTCCGCGTCGTCGTCCGGCTGGCAGAAGGGATATGGCTCCAACCTGGACGCCGTTGACCCTGTCAAACTCGCTGAAGGTGCGGCTTATCGAGCCCGTCGCAGTCGCAATCCCATCTACGTTCGCCCGGGCGACTACACCGTGATTCTGGAGCCGTCCGCGGTTCTCGATCTGGTCTGTTTTCTCTACAGCGACATGACCGGGACCGAACACTGGGATGAGACGTCGGTTTTCCAAAAGAAAATCGGCAAGAAGGTGCTAGGCAAGAACATCACCATCAGCGACGATGTGCAGCATCCGCTGCAGGTCGGATTCGCCTTCGATGACGAAGGAATGAATCGCGAATCGGTGCCCTTGTTCGAAAACGGCATCTGCCGGAAGCCTGTCCTTAGCCGTCGTTCGGCGAAGTACATGGGCGGCAAACCGACCGGTCACGGCGCAGCGCCGACCTCATCGGAAGGCGAATACCCGATGAACATCGTCATCGAAGGCGGCGACTCGTCCTTGGAAGAGATGATCAAATCGACCAAGCGCGGCATCCTGATGACGCGTGTCTGGTACGTTCGAGACGTCGACCCCAACACGAAACTGCTTACGGGTATGTCGCGTGACGGCACGTTCTTGATCGAAAACGGCAAAGTGACGCGTGGTATCAAAAACATGCGTTTCAACCAGTCCGCTCTCACTCTTCTCAAAAATGTGGTCGAACTCGGGCAACCGGTTTTGGCTGCAGGCGAGGAGACTTTCCCGGCAGTCGTGCCGCCGATGAAAGTGGAGGGATTCCGCTTCTCGTCAAGGACCAAAGCATGATAGATGGCAGTCCGGGCATGGTGTTTGCTTCCTGCGAGTCGCGAATTGGATGCGATTCGAGGAAGCAAACACTCCGGCTTCGAGCAACGCGCAGAGAACACGAGACAGGTGGGTAACAACCCCAAAGTCTCGTCAGTATCTGCGTCTTGCTCTTTTGGAACTGCTTCTATTATGCGAAATAGTATACAGATCGGTCCAGCTTGTTGAATGTTCATGCCATCTCTCGATATCATCATTTACGCTAATGAAACCTCAAATGTTATTCCGCGCTCGGAGGGCAAAATGCAATCAAACAAAATAACAACTCTACTAATTCTCTCAACGCTTCTTTGTCATCACAATCTAGCTCTCGCGGCAGACCGCGCAAGTCATATAACGAATTCCAAAAGTACCATTCAAGTTTGGCAACCTTCATCAGGACTCAAACAAATACCGATATGGTCGGGCAAAATTCCTGATGCTATTCCTGCTCCAGGACCGGAAAGTTTGAAGGACAAAGAGATAATTAGTAATGTCACAAAACCCACCATAACTGTTTACCCTCCGAAGGGAAAAAACACAGGTGCAGCTGTAGTAGTTCTTCCAGGCGGCGGATACAAAATTCTTGCCATGGATCTTGAGGGCACTGAAATTTGTGATTGGCTCACATCGAAAGGCATCACGGCGATTCTTTTGAAATATCGCGTGCCCAGCAAAATTCTCTATCCACGAAGAGGGTCAATACAAACTCTTCAAGATGTGCAGCGAACAATGGGTCTCGTGCGCTCTCGCGCCGCAGAATGGCATATTAATCCCAACAAAATCGGTGTGATCGGATTTTCAGCAGGCGGTCATTTGGCTGCTGCAATCAGCACGCGCTTTGAGAAACGCGTTTATCCAATTATGGACGCAGCCGACAAAGTGAGCTGCCGCCCTGATTTCGCAATGCCAATTTATCCTGGACATCTTTGGATTGACCGTGAAAAGTTTGAATTAAACTCAGACAATTTGCCCACCAAACAGACACCACCTACATTTTTGCTACAGAATGAAGATGACACTGTTGATCCTCCAGAGCATTCCCTAGTCTATTATCGAGCGCTGAAGAAGGCTGGGGTGCCGGTAGAAATGCATTTATACGCGCAGGGTGGTCACGCCTTTGGACTTAGACCTTCAAAATATCCGGTCTCAAAATGGACAAAGTTGGCGGAAACGTGGCTTGTCACAATCGGTATGATTCCAGCACCTGAAAATAAATCCGAATGACTGAGATAGCATCATTTTTAAAAATAAAATATCCGATCATCCAGGCACCGATGGCGGGTTCAGACAACCCGCAGTTCGTTGCTGCGGCTAGTAGCGCTGGCGTTTTAGGCTCACTGGGCGCGCAATATCGAACACCTGAAGAAATTGAAAAAGCCATAACTGAAATTCGCAGACTGACAGACAAGCCGTTTGCTGTAAATCTATTTGCACCAGTATCGCGTGAAATTCCAAATGACAAAGATATCGAATTAGCGAAAAATGCGCTCGAAAAATACTACAAAAAGTTTGATGCAAAAAT
>JACMKL010000792.1 GCA_014380105.1 Candidatus Melainabacteria bacterium | reverse complement strand
GGCGGTAGTGGCGGAGGATTTCGGAAAATGACTTGTTGAAGGTCACACCATCGGCGAAACCAATTCTTAGTAGTCCGGTTTGACCCATGCTGACGAGTTGGGTCAAGCGAACCATTCGGTCGCATTGGGCGAGCAAATCCCGGCTCTGATTTAGAAAGACTTTTCCAGCTGTAGTTAGTCTCACGCCCCGTGGAAGGCGCTCGAACAGCTCTACGCCGATTTCTTCCTCTAGTTGCTTAATTTGCCTGGTTAGAGCTGGCTGGACCACGTTGAGCCGCTGTGCAGCCTGTCCGAAGTGCTCCAGTTCTGCAATTTGAACGAAATATTTGAGCTGGCGGAATTCCAAGACTAATACCTTTTTGCTATCGATTCTTTTCATTTTAACTATTGGACGTTATCGATTGCAAGAGCGACAATGCTTGCATCTGCCCTTTGGGAGTTCTAAATTGTGATTACGATGAATTCAGTCGCTATACAGCCATTTGAGGAAACCCATCAACGTGGCGTTGAGGAGCTTGTTTTGCCGATTCAGAAAGGCGAATTCGGTGTTCCTATCACACGTGAACAGCAACCTGACCTGATGTTTATCCAAAAAACTTTCCAGACTGGAAAGGGAAACTTTTGGGTTGCACTTGATGGCGAACGTGTCGTCGGAACAATTGGTGTTGTTGATATTTCAAACAATCAGGTTGCACTGAAGAAAATGTTTGTCGCCAAAGATTATCGTGGCAAAGAAAGTGGTCTTTCTCAATCACTGATGGATACAGCCATTAGCTGGTGCAAAAAGCAAAACGTCAATCAAATCTATCTTGGTACGACAGAGAAAATGTATGCTGCGCATCGTTTCTATGAAAAAAACGGTTATGTAGAGGTTCAGATTCCGGAATTGCCACCACTATTTCCAGTTGTTTCGGTTGATACAAAATTCTATCGACTGGACATTTCGTAGTTTATTATGAATGCTTTGTCGAGGTCTCCAATGTCGTCTACAGTCCAAAATAATGCGGCTTTGCACCCTACAGTGCTTGAGTGTTTACAGAAATACGGAATTGAGTTTCGCGTTTTAGAATGTGACCCTGAGCTTGCAGACACTGCTGCATTTTGCTCGCATTATGGTTTCGATCCCGAGCAAGCAGCAAACGCCATTGTTGTGGCGGGCAAATCGGACCCAATTAAATATGCATGCTGTATGGTGCTTGCAACTACTAAGCTCGACGTCAATAAAAAGGTCCGTCACTTGTTGGAAGTTAGTCGCGCGTCCTTTGCTACAGCCGAGCAAACCCTCGATTTAACTGGAATGCAAATTGGTGGTGTCACTCCGTTTGGCTTGCAGTCAATTCCACTCTTTATCGATGCCGCCGTAATGCAGCACCCTGAAGTGATTGCTGGCGGTGGCAACAGATCATCAAAAGTTTTGCTAAATCCGGAAGAATTTAAAAAGCTGCCAAATGTCCAAATCATCGAAGCCATGGCGATCCGACGAGAATAAATTTGCTTATTGATCTATACCGATATATGATATAGTCGTATAGGAGTGCTTTTAAGTGGCAATACAAAGCTTTAGAGGCACTTTAACTGAAAAGATATTTTTGGGCGTTCGCGATAAAGAGGTTCATCGATTCCCTGCCAACTTGTTGAAAATTGCTGAAAGAAAGCTAGATATGGTGAATGCTGCGGCTGTTTTGAATGATTTAGCATCGCCACCTGGAAATAATCTTCATGCGCTCAAGAATGATTTAACTGGCTGTCACTCTATAAGAATCAATGATCAGTGGCGAGTAATATTTAGATGGGAGTTCGATGGTCCGCATGAAGTCGAAATCAGAGATTATCATTAATACTTCAAATTCGAAGAATAAAATGCTAAGAGAGCCAACTCTGCCTGGAAGTATTTTGCTTGAAGAGTTTCTTGAACCTTTGGGAATTAGCCAATCTGCGTTTGCTCGTCACGTGGGCTGGACGCAACCTAAAATCAACGAAATTGTTACTGGTAAACGCGGAATTACGCCTGAGACAGCGATGGTTCTTAGCGATGTTTTTGCTACCACTCCGCAATTTTGGCTGAATCTACAGCTTTCAGTTGATCTTTGGAGAGCCGAACAAAAGCATAAAAAAATTGCACCATTGATAAAGCTGAAATCCGTGAAAACCAGCAAGCCTGCTTGAGGTTAGCTCCTTAAATATCTGCGTTGTCCACTTCTTTTTTTCTTTATTCTTCAACAACTGCATCAAGCGGAACCGGCTTGCTGTCTTTATTTACTGACACAAGCACGAAATTTCCATGAGCACACAAATGCCTTTCGCCGGACAATAAATTCTCGCCGTAAAGTTCGACATTTACAGTCACCGACGAATTTCCGCGTTTAACGATACGTCCGATTACTTCAACAAGATAGCCTTGCTTAACGGGGGTCTGGAAATCAATTCTTTCTGAAGATGCAGTCACCATCGACTTTCGTGCATACCGTGACGCCGTGATGAAAGCACTTTTGTCCATTAATTCAAGGGCGTGCCCACCGAACAAAGTTCCATAGTGATTAGTCTGGGTTGGAAAAACCATTTCGACCATGCGCGTCTCAAATGCATCAAACTCGCCTTTCCCTGCTGTTTCCATAACATTCACGTCTTTTGTACTCATACGAATCTCCTTTTAGGTAATAAAAAAGTCCCTGACTCTGGGACAGGAACATCAATCTCGTATGAGCCGCACCAAAATGCGATCATCGAAATATGCCTCCTTGCCTCGAAGAGGTAACCTCGGTTGTTGTGCTCAAGTGGGTAGCCTGACTTGCAATTTCTTGCTTACAGTTGCGGGACAGCGGTGGATTCGCACCACACTTCCCCCACCGAATCGCTGATGCGATTCCGATAGTTATTGAACACGCGTTGAGTTTTTTATTCTAATACCTCCGGTTCGCAATTCCTGGTTCTGTGCTTTTCTGGTTCTTCTACCAGACGCCCAACATGGCGTTCTGGGTGATTGGTGCAACCGCAACAAATCCACCTTGTGTAAGGCGAGCTTTTTCGCGTTTCATCATATCGATTTTGCGATAGATGGTTTGCACTGTTGCAGAATTCATGCCGTAGCCAGCTTCGTAAATCTGTATGACGCGCCAGTAGTGAGCTTCGGCGGCATCTTGATCGTCTGCTTGCTCAAAGGCTTCTGCCAATTTGCTCAAACAAGAAGCTACACTCAAACCAGACGGTCCATGAATGCTTTCCATGATTGTGACCTGGCGCTTCAAAATGGCAATTGTTTTTTCAGTATCACCCAAGGCGCCATAGCAAAGAGCCAACTCAGTCAGAGTGCCATTTGTTTCTATTGCGAACGGTCCAAAGCATGCCTCTTCAATGGTCAAAGAGCGTTCATACAAAGGTAATGCTGCCGCAAAATCTTGTTGTTTTTTATAGCATTCGCCAAGGCGGTGCAGTGCAAACACAATCGCGTAATCGTATGAGCCAACCAATTCTTCCTGCAAAGTCATAAGGAAGCGATAGATCGCTTCAGCTTGATGTGGTTTGCCAGTCTGCTCGTAAACATTGGCGAGCTGGTCAACAGTTTTTGCATAGGCTGGATCGGTGGGAGACGTCGTCAAAGAACGCACACGCAACAGCGTTTCGGCATATTCTTCAGCGTTTTGATAACGTCCCATGTTCATGTAAAACACAACGATATCTTCCAGACACTTTTCCGTATCAGGGTGCTCTTCACCTTTGCGTTCCAATTTCTCATCGAGGGCCGATAAGAAAAGGCGTTCAGCATCAGCACAGCGCCCCTGCTCTAAAAATAGCTGCGCCATTTTTGCCGGATCGGCATCAAATTCAACAGTCTCAGCTTGATAGTAAGTTTTCGATTCTTGCGAAGTGTTTATTACAGGCTCATGGCGTTTATGCCGTGAGTGCTGACGCGCCGTAGCGCTAGTTTCTTGGGTCATGAGACCTCTCTGGGGACGTGAGTATTCCAACGTTTCACCCTAATTATTGTGGTAAACCGTCTGCGCTTTGGAGAGAAGGTATTGCGCAGATCCATAATAGGCAGCAATCAGCCTAATGACAAGTATGTCCAATGCGTATATCGTGGGGAAAACCGCATGCAAAGCCTGATTTGGTCTGTTGTCGAAAGACGTAATAAATCATCATTACATCTAAATAATGTGCCTGGAAGTAGCTTTTAAGTTACTCCAAGCTTGTTTACACAACAGAAGCAAGAGCATTTGGAAATCCTGGGTGAGATTCGCTTGGACTTCTAAAGCGCCGCCAGTGCGCAATATCGACTACCTTAATCGGGTGGTTCGATTGGTTCGACGCGATGTTATTGCTGAAGTTCCCGGGCGAAACCGGCAACTGGCTGAACATCCTTTAAGAGTCTTACCTAGACAGTGCTGGGCCCTCAGGCCTATCATTGTCCTGTCCTGTTGAAAACTGATTCGGAACCTGAAGGGCTTGGCAGATACAGCCAAAGAGAAGAATATAAGATTTCCCGGCGGTGCCTTTGGTCTGTCGCTGATTTCGTTCGGTCTTATGAACATGGTTGTCTTTGGCGGAATTTTTGCTGATAAGCAAACCGAATCAACACTCGCCAAAGATGTCCTCAACACAAAGAAGGCTGAAATGCCCTCCGGTAGCTGGACCTGGTGGGCTGCGCATGGATATTTCGAAGATACTAAAGCACCAGATGTGGTGATGCTCGGCAGTAGTCTCGTCAATTCCGCGTGTTGGGCGGCTGATGCAATTACAACTGGACGCCCAGTGGACTGCGCTTCTCACCATCGAGTTTTTACTTTAGAAAAGGCCTTGAAGTCGGATCTCAATATTGCATCGCCTCGCGTTGTGAATGTTTCAGTTCAAGGTGCCTCTGCATCCGATTATTACATGATGACTAGAGGGCTCACCGAGACTGGCAGAAAACCCAAGGTTCTGGTAATTGGTATCGCTCCTCGCGACTTCATCGACAATAAAATGCAATCTCTAGGTGCAACTGAACCGTTTATGTTCTATCAGCGTTATGTCGACTTCGATGATACAGTCGCTAAAGCTTATGGAAATCCCTATGACCGCGGCATGAGCGAGATGGAATGGCGGCTTGGGCAATTGCCGTTGCGCAAATTGCATGCGACTGTTAAACCGTTTTTGACCGATAGCAAATCAGCCTCCGACACTAACGTCTCAAATAAAGACCAGTTGCGACTGGCATTATCGAATGGTGCCATTAACATTCACCCTGGCGATATTGTGGTGCCTGCCACCATGAGCGATCTCTGGTTCGACAATACCAAAGAATATGTGAGTCGCTATAAAGATCCGAATCCACCCACTTACAAAACTCAGCTTTTCTTTTTTGATGAAACTCTCAAACGTATGAATGCGGAGGGCATCAAAGTTCTGGTTGTGGAAATGCCGACTCTACCTATGAATCGTGCATTACTTCCTGATCAATTCTGGACATCTTATCGCTCGCAGTTGAACGAACTGTGCAAGAAGAATGATGCGGGCTATCTCGATCTTTCAGATAGTCCAGACTACGTCAAAGCTGATTATGTCGACACCTGTCACGTCAATTGGCGCGGTGGTGCCAAAGTCCTTAAGCGCATCTCTGAAGAATTAGCAAATCAGCCGCATATTGCTGGCATTTTAAAGTCAACCAGCAATAGCGATTCTGATAAGTCCCTGGTCGGCGTGAAAAGTTCAACGGCGACTCACTGACTAACACTTCCTACTTCTTGAGTTTTGAATTTGCTGCTCTAATTCCAGCATCGACGTAAGATTTCCACTGGTTTATGCCCTGGCTTGCAGCAACTCCATTTGGTGAGCCGTAACCAGTCCATGTACTATCTATGGTTAGTTTGCCGGTTGCATCCACATGACCCACACCGAAGGTTGGCAAACTGCTGACGCCCAGTTTTTCACCGACATCAGGATTGGTATTATTGTTGACCTTAATCACAATCGCCTTTCCTTTGTACTGGTCTTCCAGCGAGTGGCCTAACTCTCGGTCAAATCGATTACACGGTGGACAGCTTGGTGAGCCAACTTTGAACACGACAGGCAGACCTTGGTCTTTAGCTGCTTTCAGTGCTTCGTTGAAATTGGCGCCGTCATAGACAGTCTTCTTTTGTGCTTCTGGTTTCTTTTCTCCAGCTTCAGGTCGTTTTTCTGGCGGAATCTTAACTTCCGGTACTGGCAATTTGCCGGGAACTGGTGGCACTAGTGGTTTTACTTCGGTACCTGGCAAAGGAGGTTTGGGTATCACCCTCAAATCAGGTCTTGCGGGCGGTTCCGCTGGTGGCTGCACGCGCGGTCTAATTTCCAATGGTGGCAAAGCCACTGGCTTTTTGACTTCGGGTGGTACTACAACTGGTTTTTTTACTTCAACCGGAACTTTAGCCGAAGCTTGTTCTATCGGTTGCCCAGGAGCTGCTGGTCCGGATTTGTTGATTTCATGTTGTACAGCTCTCTTCATGAAAGCATTCTCTTGCTCAGGATTGAGCACTGTCTTTAGTTGAGATTTGAAAGTCGCTGAATCGTACATGGCAGGATTTTTGTCACCTGCAGCAATCAACCACTGTTCTCCAACATCTCTAAAATTTGGGTTCCACTTCATGCACGAGAAGCCCATGGATGCTCGGCTAAGCCAATCTCCACCTTCAAGCAGTTTTAATTTGCTTCGCTCGGAATTTAGTTCCTTAGTCTTAGCTTCGTCTGCACCTTTAGAAAGCAAATCTTCAACCCGTTTCAATTCGCTTTTAACTGCTTCTTTATCTACTTTGTCTGATGCGGCAATGGCTGCTTTGTAGTGCTTTTCGCCTTCTTTCCAATCAGTCGCTTTATTGCCCTGGCTGAGCCCGGTCATGATCTCTTGATGCAATGCCAAGTTGCGCTTGATGCGCTCTTCCATCGGCAATTCTTTTACATCTTTTACTTCTTTGCCAACGTCTTTTTTCGCCTCAGCACCAGGTTCCGCTTCCGGCTTAATGTTGAACTGACGTCCACGCATTGCTTGTTCGCCGTAGCCGATGTGAGTATTGATCGTGTTTGCGATTTGGTCGCGACCACCCCAGGCAGTCATCATTGCTGCTTCCGGAACGGGATTTCCGTTGGCATCAGGTTTTTGCGTAAACAGGATGGTGTGGGCGAGATTGTCTTTGCGAATGCCTTCGGAGAATTTTGCCAGACCGGAATTTGGATTTTCGCGAACTCTGTCCATTTCTATATAGACGTAAGTGGCGCGATCCTTACCACCGGCTTGTTGTGATTTTTGAACAGTGTCTAGTAATTTTTGTGTGTCCGGACAATCTTTTGAGCCGAAGACTGCTACTACAGGCTGACCTTTTCGGGCTGCGTCTTTCAACGCTTGATCATAATTTTGGTCCGTGTACTTGAATGTGCCAGCTACAGCTTTGTTGTAATTTTCAGGCGTTCCAAAATTGTTGCCTGTTGGATTGATAATCTCAAACCCATCTCCAGGTGTTCCACAACGTCCGCCCCTTCTATCCTGAGCTTGTCGCTGGTACTGCTGTTGATCACTAACTGATGGATAACAGGTCCCGCCTTCACAACTAGAGCCGCCCGGTTGCTGAAAGCTTTCCGGAGCAACATATTGTGGTTGGCATGGTTGACAGCCGCCTCTACGTCCCATGATGGTAACCTCGTGCGTGAGAAAAATCGGGGGTGGTTAGATAACACTAATCAAGAGGTGTTGCAATTTTGTTGCAGCAGCCGCCGAATAGCCGTTTCAGATTGTTTTGAGACAATTAGTGAGGTGGATAGAACAACGCCCAGGCCAGGACAGTCACAGCGAGGTTCATAGCAATCAAAACTACAGTCGCCCATTTCCCAAAAGTTTCACCCAATCTATAAAAGCCGGCGATCAGAAGCGCGGTAATTGGAATGATTGAGGGGAAGAGATAACGCCCGTGCGGACCGGTTACATTCATCAGTGTGGCGGTCACCATGGCGACAAGGTTGAGCAGTGGGCAAAGCAGAAGTAAGAGCCAGATATATTTAGTGAGACGCTT
>JACMKL010000791.1 GCA_014380105.1 Candidatus Melainabacteria bacterium | reverse complement strand
GATGGCGACCAGGTGCCGTCGGAATGGTGAGTGTGCAGGTGAAAATCGGCATACATGATTTTTAACCGAGAGACATAATCTCTTGTGTCGTTTTGCCCGACAGCTGTTCGGATTCGCGGTATTGCACTCTTTCAATTCCGAGAGCTTTTCCGCTGCGCGGCTCAATTGTCATCAAAGCGCCACAAAGCTGGGCGGGACCTTCAGCAACTTCAAAGCGGGTCGGTAATTGTTTTACCATGCGCCTGAATACGCCTTGTTTCTCCATACCAATCACACCATCGTGTGGTCCGCAGGCTCCAGCATCAGTTAAGTATGCAGTGCCGCCAGGCAAAACTCGATCGTCTGCAGTTTGGATATGCGTATGAGTTCCAAGCACAGCTGAAACACGTCCATCCAAATACCAGCCCATTGCCACCTTTTCTGCTGTCGCTTCGGCATGCAAATCTACAATGATGATATTTGTCTCTTCTTTAATTAGAGGAATAATGCGATCTGCCGCTAGAAATGGCGATTCTAGTGGCTCCATGAAAACACGTCCGATTAAGTTTAAGATGCCGACTTTAAACTCGCCGACTTGCACTATGCAATAGCCTTTGCCTGGAGTGCCTTCTGGATAATTGGCCGGACGAATGACGTTTGTTTGTCTTTCAATAAATTCTAAAAGTTCTTTTCTATCGAAGGTGTGATTTCCACCGGTGAAAGCTTGTACGCCTGCTCCGCGCAATTCTTCCAAATTTGCTTCAGTGGTGCCGAATCCATGCGCTGAATTTTCTGCGTTGGCAATAATAAGATCAGGTTTTTTAGTCAGTCCGTTTAAATACCTTCTCACGACCTGTCGGCCTGGCTTGCCGATGATATCGCCCAGGAAGAGTACTTGCAGGATACTGTTCGAACTCATAATTCTTGCCAAACCTTTACAGGTATTTCTGTAGATAAAAGTTGCAGCCGGTCACGTTTTCCACCACTTATGGAAACGTTGCCGCCGGTACGACGTCATTAAAGACGGTCGTATCGACAAGCACAAGGGTACAATAACCCACGAGATCATTATATGCCGCAGCGTCAGACATCACACAAAGTTTTGCAGAACACAGCCGTGAGTTCGCTGGTCGCCCTTTTGGCGCTCTCGTCCTTGCCAGTCGGTGCGCAGAGCGGACTTGTAAAGACTGCCAATGTTGCCAAAGTGTCTGATGCCAAGTCGACGGGATTAAAGGCACCAGTTTTACGACCAATCCCACCTGCTGTCACTGAAGCGACTTTGCCAGCTAAAAATGTAGCGGCGCCCAAAGCGGTTGTTGGTGAGAAAAAAGACACAAGCTCGACTAAGAAAGCCGCAGTCAAGCCAACTCGCATTAAGCGAAGCAGCGAGAAGATATTGAGAAATGGATTGATTCCACCGCCACCGCCAATTATGTCGGGCGGGGCAGGATTTTTAGGTTTTCCATTTGCACAACCAGTCGATTATTTGTCGTTGAAAGAATTGGAAGGTCGAAAGAAAGAATTGTCTTTGCGCCTTGCTGAATTAGAATCGATGACGAAAGAAAATGAACGCCAGATTTCTGAAAGAAAAGAGCGCGCCAATTTATTCAAATCTTTGTACGCTGAAGGTGTGGTTAGTCGAAAGGAATTGGAAACTGCAACGAGAGAGGCCAGCGACTTCGATAGAGATGTGCGATTCCGCGTTGAAGAGTTGGATTCAGCAAGGCAATCTATGAAAGCTGTCACAAATCGCCTGGACTCTTTGAAAAAGCAAGAGCGAGCCAATAAGCCGCCTCCGGTCAGTTCCAAGAAAAAACATTCGAAATAGTCAAAATCATTCAGCGATGATTTGTTTAAGTTCTTCGCCCATGGTCAGCAGTTTCTCGCGCCACATTTTTAAATGATTTGTGCGCACCATCAAATCGCGCGCGTTATCTTTGTCCAAAACTTGTATGCCTTTCATGGCTATAGCACTCAGCTGATTGATTTCTTGATCGACGATGCTTGCAAATGATTCGTATCCCGCATTCAATGATCTTCTGTTGTGAAACAGCATGTCGTTGAGATTCAGCGCTTCTTTTGAATTGGTATCAAGAGAAAATTGTTCTGCCGGTAATGCGGTTCCGCTTGCAACGCGAAGCAAAATGCCAAAGAGTTTTTTGGAGAGGAAAGACATCATTGAATCCAGGATTGTCTGTCCATCCACTTTCCAGATGATTACGCTGTCTTCTGTTATGCCATCAATTTCCATATAACTAGTGAAAAAAGTTTCGCGACCGGAAAACGTATCTAGATTTTCCACAGGGACGATAAAGGCGACAATTTTGTGCGCCTGCGCTTGCATGACCAGCGCCCATGGATTGGTTATAAGAGTGCCTTGAAATATAACCAGGGATTCGCCGCTGGATTGCCCCGCGGCGGTTGTTGGAGCTAAGGGTCTGTTGCAGATTACGGCGTGCTTCTCAGCGGTCTCTGCATTACTAAGTTCAAAAGAATAGCGCTGGAAATCGTCAAAGAGCTTATCTAAAAATGCCATGCTGCTTAAGTGAACCGGCTTGCTGTGCGTCTGTGTGATAGCCGCCGACGGCTCTTCGTTGACATTAGCAATCCAGTGAGCAGTCTCTTCGCCTGTAAATTTGGTTTGCATCGCACCCAAGATTTTTTTCGACAGATCTTCCGAAGTTTTGCTTCTATTAGACGTAGGGTCTGCGGAATTTGAATTGTCCACGTATAGCGCTCCTGCCAGTTACGGGCTCATTATACTGCGCCCCTGACTGTGGCATTCGGGAGCTTTCATAAGCGGAAATCTGTAAACTTCCACCCATCGGTTGATTTGATGAGTAGCGCTTAGTCTTTGGTTGCGAAGAACCTCTTGTCTATTGGCTGGAGCCCATTTATTTACTGACGGTAATTTTTAGAAGCGCTCCAGGTGAGAGCCTTGTCACAAAGGGTGATCAGCCAAAGTTCGGAAGTTCTTACTATGAGACGGTTTTAAGGCTGCCAAGAGTAAAGCCGAATAGATCGTGAAAAACGGCACAGTGGGCGGATTACAGCGATACTATGTTGAGCACGGACAGGTTGCTGGCGCAGAAAAGCCGCATAAACACTGGGTATCGCCTTCGCGATGCTCTGATATCGGCCGCGCAGGGCGAAGGCAGCCTCGCCAAACTACAAGACTTTAGGAGTGTTTCAATGTTTTTCAATCGCACTATCAGAGAACAAATGCTGAGAAGACCAATGGCAAACCGCCACTTCGAAACCCGCAACCTCGAAGGCCGCCAATTCTCGAGCTTTGGCTTTGAAGGAAACAATTGGCAGCATGTTAACTACAGCACCCCAGAAACAGACATCCTCGAACTAGATGAGCAATACTTGCTCGAAATCGCAGTTCCTGGCGTTACCTTGGATGATGTTGAACTGAAGATTGAAGAAAATCTTCTTACTGTAATCGCTAAGCGTACAGCTCACATGTACGAAGAAAGAGCTGAAGTTCTTCAAAAAGAATTGCCAAGCTACCTTGTTCGCGAATTTTATTTCGAACAAGAAATCTTGCCTGAATCAATCGAAGCTCGCCTCGATCGCGGCATCTTGTTCATCAGCATTCCAAAAGTAGAAGTTGCTCATCGCATCCCTGTTTCCGCAGGATCAATGGAATTGCACCTTCCAGGAATGAAGACACGCGTTGGCAAAACCGATAGTCTTCGCAACAGCAAAGAAGTCACTATCAAGTAGTCTCCTGAGCTAGTACTGAATCAACGTAAAAAATAGAGAGGGGAGCAATTCCCTCTCTATTCATCTGTGTATCTCGATTACTTAGTCGACCTTTACTGCGGCGAGAGCTTCTTTGAACTGCTCCGCCTGAGCATACTTAGGATCGATGACGATTTTCCCTTTCTGGTCGATGTAGCCCCATTTGCCATCTTTCACTCTCACTGGTGCGAAACCTTCTGAGAAGGATTGCGCATTTGGGAAAGTTGGGTCGATAAGCATTTTTCCTTTAGTGTCTACGAAACCGTAGTAACCACCTTTGGTGCGCACCAGGGCGACGCCTTGTGAGAATTTATCAACAGATGAAAACTTTGCAGGTATGACGAGCTTGCCGGTTTTATCAGCAAAGCCCCACTGACCCCTAACGTCAATTGTCGACAGTCCGTCTGAGAAAAGTGACGGCCTTTCGGCGCCATTCTGGTAAGCAATGATGCCATTTCTGTCAATTAAGCCAAAGCGTCCATCAGGCATCGTCACTTCTGCAATACCATCGCTGTTGTGTGGGCTTGCGGAGGCATATTTTTGTGGAATAACTTCTTTACCGTTGGTGTCGATGTAGCCCCACAAAGTCTCACCGCGGATGGCACCGAGATCTTTTCCAAACGAACCTACGTCCATAAAGTTGCCGGCAATTTCTTTGCCTTGTTTGTCTATATAGCTCCAGCGATTCTCGAGTTTGACGCCCGCATAGTCTTCGCTGAATGGTCTGGCATTGTCATATTTTGGCTCAATTACCAATTTTCCGGTTGGGTCAATATAGCCCCACTTTCCTTTCACGTTGACCGCAGCCAGTCCGCCGGCAAATGGAGTTGCGACATCAAAAGTCGGTTTAATCGCAATTTTGCCTGTTTTATCCAAAAATCCCCAGTACTTGCCGATTACAACAGCGGCCAGACCTTCAGAAAATGGCAGAACTCTTTCATATCTTGGCTCTATGACTACTTTTCCGGTCTGATCAACAAATCCCCATTTATTATGCGGATCGACGACTTCAGCTTCGGGACCCGGTTCTGGTGCCGATGAACACGAAACTGCCGCAGCAGAACATACGGACAGCATCACGAATTTTAGTAAGCGGTTCACTATGCGCACTCCATAAACGACCAAGCTAAAGCTAATCAGTGGTGCTGATCAGAATTGCTCAACGCATTCAACTTTTTGGTAAGAGGTAACTCCATCATCTAATATACCCCCTACTATCGCTAACGGTTAAGAGGGTTTGCAATAAGAAATGGTGCCAATTTCTGTAAACGGCTTAAAACCGCCACCGGGTCGCACTCTTTCAACTTGAGTAAAAGCTGGAAAGCATTTGAGTTCAAGATTTTATATGTCGCTCAATGAGTACATTTTCTGGTGTCGTCACACTTTTAGGTGACTGCATATGCATCGCAAATACAGCTAGCACTTGAAATCAGCCGAAAAATCTATTGTTGACCGGAATTTGAGAGGCGAGAATTTCTCATTCCGTACAGAAAATAAATTAGCGCTCCAAATGCCATCCAGACGACGAATCGAATCCAGGTAATAATCGGCAAGCTAAGCATCAAGATGAAACAAGAGACGATGCCAAGCCAGGGCACCACTGGTACAAACGGGCATTTGAATGGACGATCTGTAGACGGACTGGTTTTTCTAAGAATGAGCACTCCACCGCAAACGATGATAAAAGCGGCCAGAGTACCAATGTTGGTAAGTTCAGCCGCTTGTCCAATATCAACAAATAGGGCCGCTACGCCGACAAAAACGCCAGTCAAAATTGTTGGAATAAATGGCGTTCTGTACTTAGGATGCAGTCTTGCAAAAAGCTTTGGCAATAAACCATCACGTGCCATCGCCATAAAAATGCGCGGCTGACCGAGCTGAAATACTAGTAGCACCGATGTCATTCCAGCCAGGGCTCCAAATGCTACAAGCAAGTGTGCCCAGGGCTGTCCACTGACAGCGATAGCTGTCGCCACCGGAGCCGCATCATTGGCATATTTTTGATATGGCAAGATGCCCGTCAAAACCATCGAGACGGCCGCATACAAGATCGTGCATAAAATCAGACTGCCAATCATTCCGAGCGGCATGTCTCGTTGTGGATTTTTCGTCTCTTCCGCTGTGGAGCTAACCGCATCGAATCCGATAAAACTGAAAAACACAATTGCCGCACCACCCATGATACCGGCGAAACCGTTAGGTGCAAAAGGGTGCCAATTTTCCGGATGAATAAATCCCATCCCGAAAAATATGAAAAACAGCACCACGCCTACTTTTAGAACAACTGCAATAGTATTGACTATGGCGCTCTCCTGAACGCCCACCACTAGAACATATGTAATCAGAGCAACAATGACGAATGCCGGAACATTCATCGCAAAAGGATGACCGAAAAGCATCGGTAATTGCGTGCTGCTGTATTGAATGATGGCATCAGGAGTGGTTTTTAGTGTTTCGATTCGCGACAACGCTGTAGTTGTATCTGCCGTAAGCCAGAGCGGCATTCGCCATCCGGTCATCCCGGTCAGAACATGTAAGAAGTGGTCAGACCAACTGACTGCAACAGCAATATTTCCAACTGCGTATTCGAGAATGAGATCCCACCCAATGATCCAGGCAGTTAATTCGCCAAGCGCAGCATATGCAAATGTATATGCTGAACCCGACACCGGAATCATGGCAGCTAATTCTGCGTAGCAAAGTGCTGCAAAACCGCAGGCGAGAGCTGCAATCATGAAAGAGACAATAATTGCTGGACCGGCGCCGTCTCTACCCAGCGGCGATCCCAGAATGAAATTTAAGATTGGCGTTGAAAGATAATCTTGATGTGCAGCGGGCTGACCGGCAGCAGCCGTGCCTGTCAATGCGAAAATCCCTGATCCGATTGTGGCACCAACTCCAAATGCAATTAGATCTAAAGCCGTAAGACTCTTCTTCATCTGATGCTCAGATGAATTTGCTTCTTCGATTAGTATTGCAGGGGGCTTGGTCCGGAAAAGTTGTGCCCTTAACAAAGCAAATCCCCTACTTTACTGACATTGTGACGGTCTTGGTTTCCGTGTTTCCTGCTCGATCCGTAATTTCCAAAACGAATTTGTGCGGTCCCGATTTTACACCTTTCAGCGCAGCACGCAGATGAACGTTTTGTGAGTCTGCCGCTTCCGCCGTACCATCCTCTGCAATCGCCATCATCGCAAAAGGCGACCCTTCATCAATTTTGTAAGTAGCATTAGTGATTGGAGACAGTTTATCGTGGGCTTTCAAATCAATTTGATTGTCGCCATTCGGGTCTGTCGTCAAAGCGATATCACTAACTTCTGGAGAAGTGTTGTCGATAGTGACAGAACCCCAACGTTCGTGATCTAGAAAGCCTTTTGGATTTGACAATCTGTCATCCACTTTAATGCGAATAATATAGTTGCCGTCTTTTTGTTTTGTTGTATCCCAACTGTAAGTGAAGTTCTCAGAGACACTCTCTGCGCTTTCTGTGGGCTTCGAAGGAGCTTTCACGGAAGCATCAGTGATTGCAGCTTTAGTGCCAGCCTTGTCGCCAGTGGCCTTGTCTGCTGCTGTCTTTTCGCTCGTTGCCTTTTCTGCGGACTTATCTTTGGAGCCAGCATCAGCAGCGCCATCACTTTTCGGTTTATCGAGTTGTTTATCTTTCTCGGATGGAGTGTTTTCCGGAGCCTTCTTAGAATCAGGGTTTTCAACTTTTTTATTTGTTGTCTCGGCAAGAGCCGAACTCAATTTCGCAGAAGTCTTTTCACTACTTGCGGGCTTGGTATCACTATCACTTTTCTCGTTGTCTTCTGACTTTTCTATCGAGTCTGGCTTGTCTTTTGTCTCTGCGTCAGAAGTGACTTTGTCTTTGTCGGAGGCAGCCTTAGTATCTTTACTATCTTTACTGTCTTTGCTGTCTTTACTATCTTTACTATCCTTCTGACCTTTTGCGTCTTTTAAATCTTTGTCTTTGCTGGCTTTCTCTTTCTCTTTTTTAGAGCGGAGGTCCGAGGTCAGTGTCGACCAGGTCTTTCCTTCATCATTAGATAATTCGAG
>JACMKL010000790.1 GCA_014380105.1 Candidatus Melainabacteria bacterium | reverse complement strand
TTGACTCCTAATATTTTGTGGACCGTGCAAAGCCCCGGTCCGGGTTAGTCAGCGGCACTATGTCGCCAACGTGAAAAACGGTCCTCCGTCGCGGAGAACCGTTAACAAACTGGCGACTGGGAAGCCGCCTATCACATTTACTTATTAGCTAGACCGTAGTCTCCCTCAGCATGTCCTGGTAGGACCGCGGAACGAAATCACGATTTTCACCAAGTAGCGCGAAGACTTCAGCTTTGATTTTCTCTCGGGCGGATTTCACATCGCCGCCGATGGCAACGATGATTTCCACTTCGAGATAACAACCGCTGTAGACTCCTAGCCCCGATACCCTGTCGACAGATACGACAACCTGGCTATCTGCATCAGTGCGCGAATGGAGGTGGCGGAGTTTCGTGAATGACAGCAGTGGATGCCCCTGGACAAGTCTACCGACCAGCCTGAGAAGCACACCTGATATCAATCCGACCGCACCTTCTTGTTCACGCCTTTCGCGTTCGCCGTCGATAAACACCCAGTCTTTGAGAGTGAGTATTCGTCGCGTTTCTGCGCCTTCAGACTCAACACGGATTCTCACCATGTCTTCGTCTTTCAATGCAGGCAGAAAAGTGTCGGTCATCGTAACTTCGCCGGTAGGGCTGAAACCGCATTTGGGCAGACGTTGAAGAAGCGTATTCATTTCCTCATCGAACAAGCGAAACTTGCGCTCCACTTCGAGATGAGGTTTTGATTCTTCGTCAGCGACACCTTTTTGCGATTGCGAACTCAGGACAAACAACGCAAGCGACTTAAGTAGACGCCTCGCTATCATGTTTCTTCCTGACATTCGAATTCCTCCGGACAGTAAAACTCAAGCTCAAATTCAGACAGCACTTTTTCGCGATTCCCACCAAGACGGAGAGGAAGCTATTAGTTTCTCACTAAGGAGTGCGGAAAGAATCAGGGAAGAGTTAAATTGGCCTTTTGTGGTTGCAGGTAAATGAGAGATGTCCTGAACCTAACGGCAATGCACCCAAATTCCTACATGGCCCTTTAAACTCCCAAAAGTTCCAGTTTCCAAGCCTGAACGAGAGTACGCGAGTCATAAACTCTTGGAACACCTTCGCTTGGCATCTATTCGGGGCAATGGTAATTCGATTTATGGGGGAACCATTGGAACAGGCGCAACTGCCGCGAGGGCTTACCGCACAATAGATGCCAAGATTCTAAAGAAAAAGTGAATATCGAAGCCGCGCTAACCTTTTATTCTTAACTCTCAAGTTGTTAGCTTATGTGTACCTTCCATTTTCATTACTTCTTCCCGCGACCTCCACAAGAGACTACTTTTCGAGCTTTACTCCCTCTCATCTCAGCCTTCATTGCGCCGTGATGTAAGCCGTATTTGCTCGAGCGCGCCAAGAATCTGACTCCTGGAAGAACTGCACTCATCAAACCAATAACAGTGTCCACCCTGACTCACACGTAGCTGCCATCTGGAGCGCGTCGACATCGAGTTAGGCGAACCGACATCAACCATAACTGCCCCTGGGGATTCTTCCTCGGAGGCTTAAGGAGCTACCTGTGAAAAAGCAATTTCTTCGAAGCTCACAGGTCATCAAAGGCTTTATCGGCACCTGGCGGAAGCGCTTTCGTGACTATGTGAATCAATGTTTGACGAGTGGTTTCATCCCGAATACGTTCCGCCCCCTCCAATTCCTCGGCAAGTATCTTGCTAAGTTTTGGATGTTTGTCCAGGTTGGTCGGATTCGTATCGTGGGCAAGGAAAACCTCACCCCTGGTGGTCGAGTTATTTTCTGCCCCAACCACTCAAGCATGTTTGACGCGCCTGTCATCTTCTCCATCATGAAGCGGTATCCCCGATACATGACGGCTCACGAAGAGATGCGCGGACTGGCAGGACTGAAGGCCGTCATCATGGGCGCCTTTGGCTGCTTCGCTGTTGACCGCACCCGCGGCAAGACAGTGCTCGAGCCCGCTATCAATGTCCTTCTCGGTGGCGACCCTCTGGTCATCTTCCCCGAAGGCAAAATCAGCGGCTCCGGTGAGTATCTCCCCTTCAAGAAGGGCGCAGCTCTCATCGCTATCGGCGCTTGCGATCAGCTCGACCACAAGGAAAAGGTCGGCATCGTTCCTATTCACATCTGCTTCCATGGACGCGACGCTAAAACCGCTGGTGGCCCTTACGGTGCCATGGGTTTCAAGTGGCGTAAGGGAGCGACTGTGACTGTCGGCAAGCCCATCTGGATACATGACCTCAACCCTCTCACCCCCGACACTGTCACTGACACGGTTCGCATCGCTATCACGGAACAGACCTGCCCCACGACTTCGCTACCCAGCGCAGTTTGAGGAGGATCTGCCGTGATTGCTTGCAAACTTTATCTGTGCCCCAAATTTGGATGGCGAGGCGATTATGTACCCGGTGAGAAGAGAAGCGCGATGCCAGTCATCAACCTTCTCTTCTCCATTTTTGGTCGTAATTACTAATTGATATAGTTAGTTTGGAACGACTGTGATTTGGCGAGTTTGAAAAGGAGGTTGTCAGCCGTTTCGATAGATTTATCAGGCGGGCAAATGTTATGTAAGGCATCCGCCATTTACATACACACTATTGCTCGAGGGACTTATGCAGACTCCTTCTTCGTTTCTTGCCGACCATGGAATCCTGGAATCTGAGTTTGATGTTGAGTCTATGCTGGAGCAAATGGCTTCACAAGCTGAAACCGCAGCTAGAGCGCCATTCATTGCACCTGCTGTTTTCAAAGAACAAAAAATGCAAATGGACTCACGCCACCAAATACTTTCCAGGCTGGAAGTAGCTGACGAAGCCCGTTTTCGTCTTGCCAATTCTGACCAGGGATTGACCGGAGCACTGCCGATTTTCATGATGCCAGCAAGCGTCTCGCGCGCTCGCATCGAGGCTGCATCAGTCATACGCTGCGCACCAGCAGACAATATTCCGAAAGAAAGATTCAAAGCTGCTCCCCCCAGAGTTGCGCCCGATTTGGAGTCTCTGGACTACGCTTCTCTTGATGATTTGCTTGCCGAAATTCAACTAAAAACGGTCGAGCGCAGAGAATCGGAACGACTTCTAGCAATTCAAGAAAAGCTAGATAGAAAACTCTCAGTGAGACTGGCAAAGCTTTTCAAGGCAGGAGCCGCAAAGACTACCGAAGCTATCACAGCTTTTTCAAATCGCTCGATCCACCTCTGCCAAGCGGTAAGCATGGAAGTCACCAAGCGATCTGAAGCCTGAAGATTCGCGCTAAACTCATCTTAGTGTCTGGAAAGAGGGTATTTTCAACCCTCTTTTCTAGCTTACAAAACTGCGTCATGCCTGAGGAGAAAATCAATGCTTAAGTCAGAAGCCGAACGCATCATCAACAAGATTACCGAAGAGCACAATTGCGAATTCACCGACGAACAGAAGACTGCCCTTGCAGAAATCATTCTGCGAATCTCTTCGACTGTTGTGGAAGAAGCACTAGCCAGCATGTCTACTAATAAAAGTAACCGTGGACAATTTTTCGCATAAGCAACGATAGGAACTAAGAACATGTCATCAACCTCCTCGACCTTAGAGAAGGCTAAAAGTCTGCAGCCCAAAATTGTTGAATTGCGCAGACATCTTCATGCCAACCCGGAGCTCAGCTTCCACGAGTTCGAAACCGCCAAATTGTCTGCCGAAAAGCTAGCACAGCTTGGCTACACTGTTAAGACAGGCGTAGGAAAAACGGGCGTAGTTGCCGACCTCGGCAAAAAAAGTGACGGTATCATGATTGGTGTCAGAGCCGACATGGACGGACTGCCAATTGACGAAACTAACAAAGCTTCCTATCTCTCGAAAAACACCGGCGTCAGCCACGCTTGCGGGCACGATGCACACGTCAGTTGCGGGCTGGCCGCTGCCGAGATTTTAGCCTCGCAAGAAACCGGCGGCAGAATCAGAATGCTGATGCAACCAGCTGAAGAATTCGGCGATGAAGAAGGCAAATCAGGCGCTTATCGCATGCTCGAAGACGACTGCTTGAATGGTGTTTCTGCAGTAATCGGTTTACATATGGACGCTAACATTGAAGCGGGTAAAGTCGCCATCATGCCAGGTCCTGTTATGGCGGCAGCAGACGGTTTCACCATCAAGATTAAAGGCGTGGGCGGACATGGTGCCTACCCAGAAACCACGATCGATGCTGTTGTCCTGGGTGCGCAAGTTGTGCAAGCCGTGCAACAAATCATCTCAAGACGCATCTCTGCGCTCGATCCCGCCATCATCACGATAGGCTCCTTCCACAGTTCGTCGAGTCGCGGCAATGTAATTTCAGAGGAAGTCGTCCTTGAAGGAACCTTCCGAACTTTCAGCGAACCAGTCCGC